>CACXDY010000223.1 GCA_902766505.1 uncultured Prevotellaceae bacterium | reverse complement strand
TATGTCGGTGATGAAATATTGGCAAATGTCTGTGATGTCGCAAAGAGGAAAATCTTGCTCCGACTGTTCCATGCTGACGATTGGCTCGGTAACCAGAGGCACACGGCCATAGACAAGGGCCAGCTGAAGGTAGGTCCAGGCTCGGTAGGCTTTCACTGCGGCATATTCTTTCATGAAAATCGCTTCGTTGCGATTGTTCGTCAGCGAGGTGTCGGCATGAGCGATAAAGTAGTTGCAGTTGTTGATGACTGCATAGTAGTCGGCTGGCGAATTGTATCTGTTCTCATGGTTTAAGTTAAACTCCCAAATGTCACGCAAGTTGGCATCGGCATTGGGGGTGATGGTCACCAGGTCTCCACGCAACTCACCGAGTAGGACCGTACGGTCGGCAAGGGTTTGAAGCTTGTTCATAATACCTGCTACAGACCAGAGCGTGTCGGCATCGCTGTTCAAAAATTCTTTGTCGGAGTAGGTCACGATGTCTGAATCATCATACAGAAAGTCCTTGCATGCTGTGGTGATGCTCAGGCTGAAAACGACAAGTGAAAAACTAATCAGCTTTGCAGCAAGTGTTTTCTTCTCTCGGAGGAATATCTTGGTCATCATAATTGATTTTCTTTATTCTTACTACGTTGGGAGATTCACACTACAGGTTGATTTTGATTCCTGCTACAAACGAACGACTTTGGGACAGGCGTCCAAGGTCGATGCCCTGGCCGATGACACTGCCCGACAAGGCAAACTCGGGGTCGGTGCCAAGATAGTTGGTGAGTGTGAACAGATTGTTCGCCTGAACCCAGAATTGCAGACCTTGAAGGAATGTGGAGGTGATGGGAAGGGTGTACGACAGGGTGATGGTCTTGAGCCTGAAATAGGAACCGTCTTCTATCCATCGGTCGCTGAAACGTGCATTGCCCATGGGGTCTTGAAAGGCTACACGGGGGATGTCAGTCTGCTGACCTTCGTTTTGCCAGCGACGGGTCATCGCTGTCGTTTGGTTCATGAAACGTGAACCGCTCTCAAATTGTTGGCGCATATAGTTGTAAACATCATTGCCTACAGAATAATTGAAATTGACATCAAGCCTCAGACGCTTGTAATTCAACATGGTGAAAATGTTACCATAGAAGTCAGGGTTGGGGTCACCGATAATAGTGCGGTCGGCTTCGTTAATGATATGGTCGCCGTTGAGGTCGGCAAACTGCATGTCACCTGCCTGGAAATAGTGGCGGGTGATACCGTCTGTCCCCATCAAAAAGAGACCGGCACTTTCTGCTGCCTCTGAGGTGGGGAAGACACCGATGGTTTTGTAGCCGTAAAAGACATTGGCAGGCTGGCCAATGGCGGAGCGGATCGTGGCTCCATAGACGGTGTAGTCTTGCTGTTGACAGCCGTTAGGTAGTTTGGTCACTTCATTGGCGTAATGGCCCAAACTGGCTCCCAATTCCCATTGGAAGTCTTTCAATGCAATGACTTTGGCTGTGGCGGTCACATCGAAGCCTTGGTTCTTGATCGCGCCATTGTTCGACCAATTCTGACTGAGGCCGGTGACATATCTGAGGGGCTGATACATCAGCAAATCGTCGGTCTTGCTGGTGAAATACTCGAGGCGTACATTCAGACGATTGCCAAGGACATTGCTTTCTAAGCCGGCACTGAGACGGGTGGTGGTTTCCCATTTTAGGTGGGTGTTGCCGATATTCTCAAATGAGATACCTGAAACATCTTCCAGAAAATTGTGAGAGGCAAAATAGCTGCGGGCGGCATTGTAGTAGATGTCGTCGTTGCCGCTGACATCGTAACCTACATGTAGGCGTAAATGGTCTATGCCTTTCACGTTGGAGAGCCAGGACTCATTGCTGACAACCCAGGCTGCCTGGACTCCATGGAAAATACCCCAGGGCACATCGAACAGTTTCACGGATTTGTCGGCATCATAACCAAAACGTGAGGAGGTTTCAATAGCGGCATTGACCTGTAAATAGTAACGTTGAAGAAAGTTGTAGTCGGCATGCAGATACCATGCGATGTTTTTCCATTTGTTGGAATAGCCGGAAGGTTTGGCGTTGTCGAGTGTAGAACTGATGGCTGGCATCTTGTCACTGGTGGTGTTGTAGCCCAATTGGTTGTTCTGGGTGTAATCCTCCCAGTTGAAACGCACACCACCGTTGACATCAAAGGCATTTGCCCCATAACGGTTGGTCCATTCCAACCGTGTGTCGCTCATGAGTGAATTTTGCTTGGCTGCCATCGCACGTACCTCATTCTCACAGTAGGCATTGACTCCTGACACATAATAGCTGGGCACACCATTGCGCGGTATATAGAATTTTTCGTTGGTGTTGACAAGGTTATAGCTGAAATGTTCACTCAACAACAGGTGGGGATTGAAACGAAAACTGGGTGTGACGGCCAGATTGATCATTGAGTTTTCAAAGTGGTTCTTGTTCTCGGCTTCTCCATACTCGTTGATGGCCAGCGGATTGGCCAATTTGTAGTTGTAATTGCTGTAGCCTGAGAGAGCTTCATCAAGATAACTTTCATCACTCACATCGGTGTATCCCTCGCGAATAACACCACCCGAGAAGGTCCAGGGTGAGAGCATCGGACTCTTGGCATATGCCAGAAAGGCAGTCGACGTGGGGGTGCCTTCTGTATAGTTGGCTGGGGCTCCGTCGTTGCGCAGATTGCGGGTCTGGTTGGCAAAGGAGGCATCAAAACGGACACCGAGTTTCTTGGTGATATGGATATCGGAGTTGAAGCGGATGTTGATGCGGTTCATCTTGTTGTTCTTCAGGGTCGACATCTGGTCGATATAACCAAGCGATAGGTTGTAGTCGGCCACATTGTCACCACCCTCAACATTGATGCTGTAATTCTGGGTGAAAGCGTTGCGGTAAACATAGTCCTTCCAGTCGGTGTTGTTGCTGTATTGGGGAAGGTAATAGTTGGTGGGTGAATCGTTCAGGAATTTGAAGTCTTTCAGCGTCGTGTTTGTAGTCTGAAGCATATCGCTTGCATAACTTCGGTATTGTGTCGCATTCATCACATCGAAAGTTCCAGGCTGGAGGGTGACACCACCTGACAAGCTGGCTGTGATGCGAGTGGCCATCGAATGGTTGCGGCGGGTGCTGATGAGAATCACACCGTTGGCTCCTTTGGCACCATAGAGGGCGGTCCCGTTTCGTAATACTTCCACACGTTCTATATCGGTGGAGGAGATGTTCGACAGGATGTTGTTGTAGAATCCTTCGTGAAGCATGATGCGCTCATATTGCTGGTCGAAGATGACACCATCGACAACAATGAGGGGTTGGGCATTGGCATTGATGGAGTTGATGCCATTCATCAGCATCACACTACCTATACCTGGGGTTCCACTACGTGTAATCGTACGGACTTGGGCACCAAGATGTTTCTGTATCTCCTCTTCTATGCTTACTGAGTTGGAAAACTCAAATCCTTTGGCCTCGTGGGTGGCCGACACATTGGTGGAAGGTGCATATTCAGCACTGAATGTAGTGGGATAAAGACCGACTACACGCTGTTCCTCGTTTCTTGACAGGCCGACTTTCGACAGATTGTGCCCGGGAGAACTGAATGACAGCGAGGTGGCTATTATTGGCACACGAAGTGTATAGGTGCCATCGGCATTTGTCAACGTGCTGTAACCTTCCACCTCGGCTGCACTTACAAGCACACCTCCAAGGGGATTCCGGGATGTGGCTTCTACCACACGGCCTTTCACTTCCCTCACAGGATATTGGTTGGAGGGATTTGCTTTGCGTGCGGGTTGTGACTGGCCCGACATGATGGTGTCGGTGTCTTGAGCTGAGAGCGGGTAAGTGCCCAACATCATGAGTGAGAGACAAGTTATGATGATTTTTCTCATGGCTATGTTCGTCATTTTATTCGCTTTTCATTGTTCATTCGTGTCTATTGCTCCACGGGTCTAAATATGATGCGGTCGATACGGAGCGTCGCACCGTCGGTATTGGATTGCAACTCCAAACGGACCGTTGGGGTAGAGAGACCCCAGGAACAGGTCGTCAGACGTACTCCCGACTGCAATAATACCTCGTCGACTTTCGTTCCGTCTACGCTCTTCGCATAGCGGAAGGGAGGCTCAGTGATTACTCCGTCCTGATTGGGCTGCCGGATACGGCTGAGCACCCTGAAGGGTTTGCTTGCCTCATCCACGGCCAGAGGATCGGCTGCCGTGGCAGGGGCAAATACTGCATAGATGTCGTATTTCATTCCCGACAATAGATTGGGTACCTTGAAACCTACGGCGACACGGGCTGATGGGTTGGTGGGAATGACTTCTACATAGGCTCCACCTGAAACTTGACTGTAGAATTCATTGTTCGAGGTCACCTGGGTAATCGTCATGGGGGTCACAGCATTGATGAGGGTATCTTGATAGATGTTGTTCTCAGCCTCTACCATGATTGTTTGCATGAACGTTTCAAATTTGGAGATATGATGGTTCTCTGCTTTCAGCACATGGCCGTTGCTGCATGGAATATCGATGGTGCCGTAAAACACACCGCCCTCATCGAACGGGCGCGGATAGATGTAGTAGCTGTCGCTGATGCCGAGTTGCTGGCGAATCTGGGCACTCATGGCTTGTGTCGATACTGCCGAGTCGTTGAAAGCGATGTCGGGGTTGTTGGTGCGGCTGAAAAAACCACCGCCGATAATGCCGAGACGGGTGTTGGTGTATAACATGGAGTCTCGGTCGCCTACATTGTCGGCATAATTGAAATAGGGGGTATATTCTGCTACCAGACGGTTCCACTCGGTGTTGGTGGGGGCTATAAACCAGTAGGTGCTGTCTTCCGAGTTGATGCGTCCGTAAGAGGAAAGCAGGTCGTTGGTAAGCACCGTCACAGAATCAAGATAATGGGTAACGCCATCAATGATTTCACCGGGAACACTCTGCAATTCATTGAATTCATAAACATTATGGCTGCTGAGGAAGTGATAGACGCTGTCGAGGCCATCCTCAATGTCAAGACACTCCAACACGTTGGGCTCATAGGTGACTGGTGTGTCCAAGGTGAAGAGCAAACCATTGTCGCAATGGGTGTTCTTCGTCGAGAGGGTATGGCCATTCAGCTGACTGCTGGTAAGCATGGCATATTTATCGTTCATCAGTGTGATGGTGCGGTTCGTGAGCGATGACACGGGGTAGCGATACTGGGCGATGTGGTTTTGAAGAAAACGCTTCACGACAGTGTTGTCATTAGGTCGCACACCGGCGGCATCTTGTTGCTGGTAGGAGGAAATCAGGGCTTCGGCTTCGGAGGCAGAGAAGGACGAGTTGCTGGGAGCGAAGACGGTGAATGTCTGGCTGCCGTCAAGTATGCGGTCGTAGCCGCAGGCTTGAGCTACATGGGCAAAATTGCTGAGGTCCTGATTGGTGGAGATGGCATGCCACAGGGTCCCGCCAACTGTGGTTGCCGGCTCGTAGTGGTCATTCCAGTCATCATGGCAGGCAATGAAAGAGAATACCGCGGCAAGACCACAGCACAACTTGCCTACCACCGATAAAGATATATGCTTCATTCTCATCATATTCTTGTTCTTTTTGTGATTTTGGGTTGGGGCTTCTATAGCATCGGTTCCATGGCACCCTCATCGGTGATGCCAAAGACACTACGAGGGACTAATTCCAGGAAGTCGAGCATAAATTCATTGTCATTGCCCTGCTTGGCCGACACACAGCGGATACGAAGATAGTGGTCTTCGCCTGAGTTGATGTTTGTCGTGCAGAGTACCATGCGGTAGGTGTGGGGCTGCCTTGCAAAATAGACATGGTCGTTGCCGCCACCATAGGGATAGTGGTATCCACCCGTTGGACCACGGTAGTAGCCTTTGTTCTTCAACTCTTTCTGGTCGGTGGATAATTCGAGGGTAGTCATGGTGTTGTAGTCGGCCTTCCAGTTCGAACCAAGGATGGAGGCGTCGCTCAGACTCTTGGTCATGTCAAGGGGGATGCCCTGAGGCTTGTCGTCGTAATATATTTGAGCTACACCACGGGTTGGCTCGGCTGCAAAACCAAGGCGTATCTGCCATTGGCCGTCAAACGGGACAGGAGGAATGCGGAACGTGAAATCGAAGTCCTTGAAAAGGTTCATCTCATCGCCCTCATAGCTGTCATACCAGTCGTGGGGACGGCGATAGACAAACCAACTGCCTTCGTTGATGGTCACACCATCAAGATAGCCGTTGGGGAAGTAATAATTGCGACCATACTTTCCTGTCTCATCATAGTCTGGGTCTTGGTTCTTTACACCATTGTTGCGTTGGTTGAGGCGGATGTCATTGGTCATCAACTCGGGGAAGATGGTCGAGAAATCCATGCGGATAAGGGAGTTGAATACCTCGTTGCGGGTCACATCGTCGAACGCCAATATGTCGCCTACATAGAAATACCGTCCATTGAGGGCATCTTGCTTGTACTCGGGCTCGATGCTGGGATAGATATACACGCCTGGAATTTGGAAATCGTCATCCCAACGACGGTTGGCATAACGCTGACCCACAACACTGGGGCCGGCCCATTTGCGAACGGTCAGACGTTCGAATTTCATCATCGTATGGGGGAGCATGGTCTCATACCAGTCGACAGGATTCATGTCGCGGGTCTCTATGCCGATGTCGTTGTAGGGTGTGAGGTAATTCCATCCCTTGACATCGCGTGTGAGTATATGGTAAGCGAGGAAACGGTGAAGCGGATTCTTCTCATGGGTGATGTGTGCAAAGTCATGATATTCGGCATTCATGTCCTCGGGGTATTGCTGGTCGTAGATTTCGCAGGCTTTTTGATAGAGTTGCTCGACGGTGGTAATGCCATATTTCTCACGTAACACCGAGTCGGGGGCAGCAAAGATGGTAAAACCAATACGCCTCTCATCGGGCACGGTGGCGGTCTCCTTGTTGACATGCGAGATGTAGCGGATACGTGGATAGTTGCCCTTGATGGCTTCCCACTCTTCATCGCGATACTGATAGAGCACATTGGCAAATCCCGCAGCACGCAAAGCCTGGGAGTAGATGCTGATGTTGGGGTTTTGCTCCATCATGTCGAGTATCATGCGGTTGCTGCTCTCGAGAACCTCGGTGACTGGCTGCACAAAACCATTCTCCACAGAGTCATCTTGCAATTCAAAGATGATGTGCGAGGTGCCGTTGAGATATACCACTGCGTTGCCGCGGTCATCGAAACCATGACTCACTTCTATATACCGGCGGTTCATGTTCGATGTGGAAAGCACACCGTCGTTCATGTCGGCGGTGGTATACATGTCTTTTACGAGATGAGTACGCACCAGAGTGTCGCAATCGGCAAGACTGAGTTGGTCGATGCTGGAAAGTCCTTTCTTCGACAGATAGTTGTCCATGGCCTGGTTGGTGGGAACAAAACAGGTGTACTCTCCGTATGTGGAGAGAAGTTTCATCATGCCCGTGCGCTGAACAAGGGTGGTGAATTGGCTGTAGTTCTCGTGGCTGATGAGATATTCGCTCATCATCTGTCCCTTGAAGGTGTAGTAATTGGAGGTATCGGGTTCATCGCTGCACGACGACATGAACGTGGCGGCAATGCTGATACCCAGCCAGCCGATGAGCAGGAAATATAATCGATTGGTACTTGACATGGGATTCCTTTTTTCTTATTGGTTCATTGTGATTTCTTTGTTGTGTATAACCCTAAGAGACTATTCGGTGCGTCCAATGGAACTGTTCTCACCGCTGCCAAAAGCGGGATTCTGCTTGAGGTTGCGGTTTACCTTCAACTCATCGATATGGTAAGGCCAGTAGATGGCTTCCATGCGGGATAGTTTGCTGGAGAGGGCGCCTGAACCGCTCGTGCCTTTGCGTGAGACGGTGCCCACAAGATAGGTGGTGCTGCCGTCACGGCGTGAGCGCCGCACCAGGTCATACCATCTTTTGCCTTCAAACATCAGTTCTCGCTGTCGCTCTTCCAGAACGAGGGCGCGCATGGACGATTTCGAAGAGTATTTGTCCCAATCCAGGTTCTTATCCTCCTTGCTGCAGTTGCTTCGCTTGTTGATGGCATTGACGATGGCAAATGCTTGATGAAGGAGGGAGTCCGACTGTTGTTTGGATGCTTCGTCCTCACCCTCGGGAGCCATCTCGACCAAGGCCTCAGCCTTCATGAGCATCACATCTGACAGACGATAGACAATCCAGTTGGAATGACATTTTCCGTCAGCATAAGGCGAAGAATAGTTGGCTTGAATATCGGCTTTGGTGAGGTCGACAATGGTCGACAGGGTGATATATTTGTTGATACCATAACTATTGGACTGACCCTGTGCTGGCTGAAGGTTTTCATAAAAACGGGTGTCATACTTCGACAGGAAAATGCTGAATGACTCATCACTGATGTCTGTGCCGATGAAATCTGACGGACGGGCCAATCCCGGGAATGTTGTGGCATTGCCATAAAAGGAACTGACGGCACCATTGTCCAGCATGTCGTCATCGTTCATGAATATCAGTTCAAAGATACTTTCTGTGCTGTTCCCGCTGCCGAAAATGCTCTCAAAAGCAGTACCGTAGTAGTTGCCTGTGTTGTAGTTGTCGTTGATGAGCGGGAAACCATCTATCAGTTCGTTGCCGTCGTTGACAGACCCGAGACGGCTCCTCTTTTCTGTTTCATATTCATCGAGCTTGGCATTGATGACCATGTCTGCATAGCGCACCACGTTGCTGTAGTCTTGTTTCCACAGATAGAGATCGGCCAGCAAGGCATGAATGGCATCTTGTGTGATGCGCCCGCGCTGGTAGAATGTCTTAGTCAGTGGGTAGCGCTTGACAGCCATCGATTGCTTGGACTCCAGGTCCTCAATCAGCGATGCCAGTACCTCTTCGAAAGGAGTGGCGGGGATATCCATTTGCTGATTGTCGTCAAGGTATGGCTCTGTGATATAAGGCACATCGCAGAACGTGCGGATGAGGTAGAAATACATCAAGTCGCGCAAAGCAGATACTTCAGCGATGGTGGCATTGAGCTTGCTCTGGGTGTAGCTCGGGTCTTTCTGAGCTACCTCGGGGGCATATCGCAGCACTATGTTGCAACGGTTGATGA
Organism: uncultured Prevotellaceae bacterium; assembly: GCA_902766505.1. Classification (GTDB taxonomy): domain Bacteria; phylum Bacteroidota; class Bacteroidia; order Bacteroidales; family Bacteroidaceae; genus Prevotella. The sequence continues at coordinate 6,198 of CACXDY010000223.1, read as the reverse complement.
CGTTGTAGAAGTCACCCCACTTGGCATATGAGTTACTGGCGTTGATGTTCTCCTTGAAAATGTTGGCAATCTGTATGTCGTTCTCGAAATTGCGCCCTCCCACGATGTTGTCGGAGCGGAATTCGCCCCACACCATCATGCGGCTGATAACCGACTGCGCTTGCATCGAGGAGTAGCAACCTGAAACAACTCCTTCCACGTCGGCTTCTTCATCCCAGTATTTGCCCAACACAATGATTTCCTGGGGCTCTATCTGTAGGAAATCGGAGCAGGAGGTGAAGAGTAGGGATGGCAGGATGACAAAAGCCGCCAAAAGTGTCTTCACCGACTCTCTCGTGCTACTTTTCTGTATGTTGTTAGTCTTTTTTATCATGGTTTTTTTCCTTTCTACTGCAATAGATGATTCAATACTACATGCTCGGATGATTAGAAGTCTACAGTGATGCCTAAGGTGAATGACTTGGCGCGTGGCGTCTGGCCGCCGTCAACCGATGCACCATAGCCGCCATAACCTACTTCGGGGTCTACTCCTTTGTATTGGGTCAGTATGAAGAGATTGTTGGCACTCAGATAAAAGTTTAGCCGCTTGATACCCAGCATGCGCGTCAAAGCCTTCGGGTCTATAGAGTAGGACAACTGCAAGTAGTTGAGACGGAGGAATGAGCCGTTCTCAACGAAACGGTCACTGACCAGGGTGTTGTAATTCGTCGATGCACCATACATCGCACGTGGAATTGAAGTCTGGTTGCCCTCCTTGCGCCAGCGCCAGTTGACAGCCTTGCTCTGGTTGTTGTTGGTCGACATAGCTTCGGCATCCAGACGAGCCAGATTCAATATCTTGTTGCCGACACGGTAGTTGAACTGGGTGTTCAGTTTCCAGCGGCCATAGTTGAGCGTGACGCCGAATCCACCTGTGAGCTTGGGAAGTGACGAACCGAGATAGACAATATCGAGAGCATTGATTTGTCCATCGTAGTTCACATCCTCATAGATGGCATCTCCTCCTTGGAATTCATAGTTCTTGCCAGTTCCATCGTGCGAGTAGTTGTAAACCATATGGATGGGCTTGTTTTCATCGTCTACCACAATATCCCCGGTTTCGCTGAGCACATAGGGAGCGGTGTGCCCGTCGGCTACAAACTGGAGGCGTTCCTCCGGAGTCATGTCTACGAAGGTCTCATATTGGTACTCATAAACACCTTTGAAACGGAATCCATATATCGCACCGAAGGGGTTGTTGATTTGTACACGTTGCAACACTTCTCGGTTGTCGTAGTGAAACTCTGAGTTGAGAGAGTTGAGCACGGTTTCGTCCATCGTGAGGATTTCATTCTTGTTGTTGCCGAATGACAGATTCACGTCGGCAAAAAACTTGCCGAATTTGATCAGTCTGTTGGTGTTGAGGTTCAACTCCCATCCGATGTTACGCATCGAGCCGACATTGCTGTACGACAGCGTGGGATAACCGGTGCTCGAAGGGATGCTCACATTCTCCATCAACATGTCGCGACGGGTGGAGTGATACCATTCGGCTTGAAGCATGAGGCGGTCGTTGAATAGCCCTAAATCGAATCCCAAGTCCCAGGTCGTGGTGGTTTCCCAACGCAAATTGGTCAGACGGATGTTCTCGGGTTTCATGGCACCCATGTCAATGTACTTGATGTCGCGGCTGTAGATACTTTCGTAAAGATAGTCACGGTTGGGCTGGTTGCCAACTCGGCCCCAACTGGGACGGATGGCGAGCATGGAAATCCAGGGATTGTCGTCGTATGTACTGATACCGGCAAGTTTCTGGAACCAGGGTTCGTCGATGATATTCCAACGAAGTGAAACGGCGGGGAAATAGCCCCACTGACGTTCTGGACCGAATTTGGTCGTACCATCGGCACGCACACTGAAATCAAACATATAACGACCCTTGTAGGCATAGTGGGTGGAGAAGGTGTAGTACATTGAGTGCCACTCACTGAAGTTGGAACTCATGCCTGTAACGCGCCCGCCGCCGATAGGGGTAGTGATGCCGCTGGAAGGAAGTTTCGTGGCATCGGTACTCTGACCGTTACTCGAACCGCTGGTCAGCTCAAATCTTGCCATAGCCATCAATGAGTGGTCTTCGTTTGAGAAATGAGGGATGAAGGTCAGCGTTTGTTTCGTGTTGAAGGCTACACTCTTCGAACTCGCCGTGTTGGTGTTGTTCACACCATAGTTCCATGGAACAGTCACCAACTCTTTGGGATAGAATTTGTTGATGTACTCATTGAAGATGTTCATATAGACTCGTCCCTGCCAGTTCAATTGGTGATGCTCTTTGTCCATACCCCAAAGACGGTAGTTCAACTCCAACTCAGGTGTGATATCGTACGTCCGGTCGTCAAACTTGGCCAGTTTGGCGGATGCCACAGGGTTGACATAGGTTTTCTGGTCACCGTCAAACACGGAGGGGGCCGACTGCAACATGGTGTAATATTTGTCGGTGTTCTGGCCTTGCCGTGGATGACCTACTGGATACTGCTCGTAGATGCTCATGTTGGGCATCTTCTTGTACGCAATACTCAGCAAGTCGTCGTAATTGCGCTTGGTGTCGGTATAGGTAAGGGCGAAATTGGTTGAAATCTTGATACGGTCTGAGACATAGTAGTCGAGTGCAACGCGGGTGGAGAAGCGGTCTTGCTTCTGCTCAATCACTGAACCCGTCTCATGGTCGTAACCGCCGGAAATGCGGAAGGTGGCTTTTTCACCACCACCGGTCACCGAAAGATAATGGTTCTGTCTGAGGCCCCATTGAGTCACCGCATCCACCCAGTCGGTATTGTTGTTGTATTGCTCGTATTCTGAGAAGGTGGGGTCATAATTCAACTCGCGGATATCGGAGGCTGCATCATTTTGCTGTGGATTGAAATAACTCTCTTTGAGCAACATCGTGTAGTCATCACCACTGAGCATCTGATAGCCCTTGGGTTGATAGGTGCCTGTCATTCGAAGCGAATAGGTCAGTTTGGGCGCCCCGCGTGAACCACGTTTAGTGGTAATCTCGATGACACCATTGGCTCCCTGCGAACCATAAATGGCTGTCGCTGCGGCATCTTTCAACACGGTAATGGAGGCAATGTCCTCGGGATTGACGTTCAACAACTGCGCAAACTGCTCATCATTGGCATTGTTCACGTCGAAATTGTTCATGTCTACGTTCCAGGTGTTGCCGTTGACTACAATGAGTGGGTTGGAACTGGTGAGTGTAGATATCGACGAGGCTCCGCGGAGACGCATCGTCGTGCCGGCACCCAGGTTGCCGCTGTTGGCCACAATGTCAAGACCGGCGACACGACCTTGCAGGGCTTCATCGACAGTGGTTAAACCGAGACCTTCAAACTCTTTCATGTCAATGGTCTGCGTAGCGTATGAAATCTCACGCTCGGGGATGGCAAGGCCTCCTCCGTTCAGGCGCCTTTCTGCCACGATTACCACATCTTCGAGAGTATTCTCTGATTCCAAGGTCACATGGTAAGTGTCGCGGTCTATGGGCAACGTTTTCGTCTTACAACCCACATAGCTGAAACGCAATTTGTCCTTGGGGTTGCGTATCTGCATAGAGAAATTGCCGTTGAGATCGGTCACGGTGGCTTCTATGATACGGCCACTATTGTCTATTTCGCATACTGATGCTCCGACCAGTTCGCCCATTTCGTCAAACAACGTTCCATGTACGTTCTTGATTTGTGCATCTACTGTACTGATGAACAATGTGCATTGGAGAATGAACAATGCCGAAAGCATCATCCACCTGTGTCGGGTACTGTTCTTTATTTTCATTTTGGTAATGTTCATTTTTGGCAATAGACATTATTCATTGGCGTTGCGTAGAGCTTCTATCTCCTGGCGCCAGCTGGTGAGCTGCGAGGAATCATAAATCAGTGGACCATCTATCATGTGCACTACTACGTCACTGGCGTTGTAGAGCATTTCATTGTGGTTGGGATTGTTGGCGTTTTGTATCCAGTATTCACGTCCCATGAGGTTGGAGGTGGTAGCTCCTTTTTTTGCATGGCGGGTATTGTTCAGAAGGTCGGTGATGACAAGATTGTTGTCGTCGGCCGTCACCTCCAAACTGTAGAAACGTTTGTTTTTCGGATTGAGCGTTGATGTCTCAAACTTCACGTGGTTGACCGGATTGCCACTGATGAAAATGGAGTTGTCCTGGATATGGTATTTCACAAAGTTCATGATACGCTCAGATACAATTTTGCGGGCTTGGCGCAGTTGGTTGGCATCCAGTGTCTGGTCTTCTGCAAGTGCCTCATAGTCACTCCAGAAGGGCAGATAACCCTGTTCATGCAGACGGTCTATATCTTCATCGGAAGGTACGTATACAGTGTAGTTGTAGGCATCGAAGAGCGAACAGTTGTAGTCGGCGCAAGTATATCCTCCCATACGGTTCTTCATCAAAGTGTTGACGGCACCGCCTTTTGTGAGCAGGTCGAAGAATCGGCTGCAGTTCTCACGGCCGTTGAGCAGACTATATAGAGAACGGCGGCTGCCAAGAGGCAACTGATTCTCGATGATGTAGCTCTTGCCATTGCCCGTACGGGTCTGGTCATAGATACGGCCAACGTTGATAGCCGTTTGTTGCTCTATCTGCAGACCGCCGGCCAACGTCATCACATTGGCTTGACCGGCATTCGTTACACGGATGGCACTGCCTCCTTTGGTTTGGTAGTATTGGTGACCACTCTCTAAGGAGTCGATGATAATCAGGTTGTCGAGCAGGTCGCGAAGACGGTTTTGTACCTGACTGTCGTTGGCGTCGTTCAGTTCTCCTTCCAATTTCGTTCCCGATGCGATGTCGTAGTTGTAGCGGTGAGCGCCTACGGTCTGACGGACAGTGTCCCAATAGAATTCATATAGGATGGAGGTGTTGCTGCCGTAAGTACATGGGTCTACATAGGTCAGCATGGCGGTGTTGGTGGGGATAATAAAGCTGTAGTAGGAGTCCATAGAGTTCAGGTAAGGCTCAAACTCCAGCTTCTCAATGGCCCAATAGATGACGTTCATAGTCGTCTCATTGACAAGTGCCGGGAATGACACTGAACTATAGGCGGCGGGGGTGAATACCCGGTTCAATAGATAAACCACACCGTTGCACCCCATAAAGCAGGAATCAACATCATTAATGGTAATGCCTATTGGCACTTTGTTGGTGTTGTCGACGATGTTTTTGAATTTCGATGGCACGGTTTCCGTAAACGAACGGACAAGGTTGATGTCCAGCAGCTTCACAAGCACTTTCATAGGCACCTTGTCCCATGATTTGTACATGTCCTGCAAACTCTGCCCGTCATGGTTCCACCAGAAAGTCAATGCCTCATTGGAGGGCACAAGCAGCGCACCTGCGTCGTAATGAAGGTCGCGGCCGGCGGTGTTGGAATACATATATTGATTCCAACCTGGGTCAAAGGCGAGCGTCGCATCTACAGGATAACCATCTGGGTCGGTTTCCAAAACTCCTCCTTCGGATTGTGGATAGTCTCTGATGTTGCTGTTCTGGGAGAAATATTTCAACGTGTAGACTTTATCCTGATTGTTGAAAAGACGGTTGTATTCCTTGGTGGCACCATCATCGTAGTAGGGTGCCGAGAAACGGTCGAGCAATGAGGCAAAAAGCGACATGTTCTGGTGGCTGTGGACAATTTCTGCCATGTTTTCTGCCGCTGTGGGAAGACCATCTACTTTATGGATGTAGCCGTTCTTACAAGTGATGTCTATCTCTGTTAGCTTCTTGCCATTGACCCAGGAATCGTTAATCGAAGTCGATACACCATTGGTGAGTATCGACAGGTCTTCGTCTGTAATCTTGTTGTTACGCATAAATACAGGCAGGAAATGTATCATGGGCTTTGTCGTGTTGTCGCGCAGGAGGACAATGCGGCTGCCTTCATCACGATACGGCTGCCAGTATTTGGTGTCGGGCATATTCGAGGGATGGATATACGACACCGAGTCGAATACAGAGGCTGCTGTGGGACGCCGCATACATTGGCCCTTTAAAGGTTTGACACCACTCACGCTGCTCAGCAATTCCACAAGGTAGGCATTGTTGACCATGGCACTGTTGAAAAGCAATTTCTTCTGTGCTTCCGACAGACGGTCGTAACTGCTGACACCCCATGGGTTCTGACGGAAAAACTGGTCGTAGACATTGTC
>CACXDY010000222.1 GCA_902766505.1 uncultured Prevotellaceae bacterium | reverse complement strand
GTTCAAAGTTGATATTCAGGCTATCCCCCACTATCAAGATGCCGTTACCGTCGTTATCGCTCAGCCAAGCCGCATCCACATCCATCCTGTTGCCTTCGAAATAGAGGTCCTCATTCTGCAAGGCCCAAAATCCATACCGGTTGGCTTGATGACGTCCAGGGTATGCCGCAAAAGGCCCTTTGCCAATCCACTGTATCCTGTCTATCCGCTTATCCAGCAAGAAAGCAATACCAAGTTCCGAGAGAAAGGCATTTGTCGTATCAGGTGTCAGCGTATAACTGACCCTTGTGCCACCCCCCTCTTGTTGAGCAGTGATGTCAGCCTTCACGTATGGGTTTTCCACGGGTTGTATATACTTTTCGATGCGTGAGTCCTTCACTTTCAGCATCTCTGCCATCGTCGGTTTCCGACCCACGCGCAACAAAGGTCCTTCCTGTACCCATTGCATCGGGTCGCCCTTCCCCTCCCACTCCAGTTGTGGTTTGTTGAGAACGAAACTTTGGTGGAGGAAGGTATTCCCCTGTATGTCTTCCAAATCAAGCTGCAGGAGAGACAGCCCTGTAAGTTTAGGCAAAGCCAACTGATAGGTCATCGCAGCATGAGGCTCGCAGTCAGGACTGAAAGCCCCCCGCAGCACGGTGTCGCGGCCGTTTGTCAGCGCCCAATGGAAAATGACATGGTCTTTCAAGTTGAGGAAATCATAGCGGTTGACGATGGTCAGCATGTCGTCCTTTACATCAGAGACAAAGGCACGCGCATAGTTGTGCTGCAGTTCGAAATAATTAGGCAGAGGCGTTCGGTCGGCATAGACCAATCCATCGGTACCTTTGTTGCCATACATTTCGAAGCCACCCTTCTCAGAAGTAAAGACACGCTCCTCATAGCCATATTTTCTGCTGCCGCTTTGCCCTGTGTTACCATCAGGCATTTGGTCCTTCTTTCCATTCCCAAACGGCATGCCTTGGTCGGCCCACTCCCAGACACTGCCCCCGGCAATGCCGGGTGTCCTCTCAATGATTTCCCACTGTCGGTCGTGGTCTTCAAACGAAATGCCCAGTGTATGGCAATATTCGGTGAAGATGACGGGGCGGTCTAAATGTTGGTAGAAGCCGCTAATCTGACCCGTTGTGGGATAATGAGGTGCATATACAGGTGCAGCCGAGGGAAATGGAGAGGGACCCTGCTCGTCAGGTTTCAAGCCATCCTTCTCCCAAAACTTACGGAAATAGCTGCCCACCTGTGGAAAGCAATAGGGTCGTGAAGGGTCGAGGTCGCCAACATAATTGCCCACCTCGACACAGGTTTGCGGCAGAGGATTTTCGTTGCCTACACTCCAGACGATGACCGAGGGGTGTAGTTTATCACGTTGCACAGTAGCCAAGGCCCGAGTTTTCAGAATACCCAGATAGCTGGTGTCCGACAAATGTTTGTCGCCAAAGCCGAAAGGCACCTCGTCGACGAGATAAAACCCCAACGAATCGGCCAGTTCATAGAAACGCGGTTCCCGGGGATAGTGTGAAAGGCGCATATAGTTGACGGAAGCCTCTTTCATCATCTTCATATCCCTCAGCGTCAAGGAATCGCTGATGACCTTGACAGTATAAGGGTCGGTGCTATGGGCATTGACTCCACGCAGTTTCACGGATTTTCCATTTATTTTCAACAGATTACCCGTGATGGATATTTCGCGGATGCCGATTTTATGCACGAAGGTCTGCAGTGTTTTTCCTTTTTCCGTCACCTTTAGGCATAAAGTATAAAGATAAGGAGTTTCAGCAGTCCAAAGTTGTGGGTTGTGGACTTTACCACCAGTCGAGACGACATGCCCTTCGGCATCGCTCAATTCATAGCTTACGGAAGTATGCTTGGTGGCATTGGCGATTTCCGGCTTCACTGTCACAGTCCCGTCCATTCGTGTTGTCACTGTCAGATTGCTGAGATGAGTCTTCGGAACAGCCATCAACGTCACATCACGAAAGATGCCCATGGTGGCCCAATCGTCGAAACAGTCGAACTCATAGCCCTTGAACCGGCTGTAGACACGCATGGCCAGTCGTTGTTCCCCCTTCTTCCTCAGATACGGCGTCAAGTCGAACAGACAGGTGTTATATCCCGACTCCCAAGTACCGACATATTGGTCGTTGAGCCATAGGTCATACCCTCGCAGTACCCCATCCAACCTTATGTAAACCTGTTGGCCCTTCCATGTTTCAGGCAGGGTGAACACCGTACGATAGTATCCCGTCAAAGAGTCAGGATAGTCGTATGCCGGTTTACAGAAGCCATTACTTTCCCAACAACCAGGCACAGGAATCTCCCCCCATGAGTCATCGCACTCGGGTATAGTCATATCGTTTGAAATACCCTTGACCACTTTCAGCCGCCATTTTCCATTCAGCGACATCAACATCTCTTTGTCGGTGACAGGCCAGACACCCTTAAAGGCATCCGTCTCACCGTCACACCGTTTCATGTCAGCTGCCCAAAGAGCTGACGGCAACAGCAATAATAAGAACAGCAAAGAAGTAGTTCGTTTCATAAACCAATATCGGCAATTAGCAAGTCGCACGACCCCAAAGTGGAATTGGGGCGATGCCATTCAATTAGAACTTCTCGTATCGGAGGTCAATCTTGGTATACTGATGTTTTTTGTTCCAATGCTCAAAAAGGCCAAGAGGTTTGTCGAGCGGCTTTCCGTCCTGCATATAGACGGTGCCACTGGGCGCATTTGGTATGCTGGCAGCTTCCCGCAGATATTCGTCGCAGTAGTTCAGGCTGCCGAATTCAGGCCACTCCCCGATGATGATATCCATACCGACAGCATCGCAGGCCACCTCGTCCTGGCTGACGATGATAGAACAAGCCCAATCGCCGTTGAATGGTTCCTTCATCCACTTGGGGTTTGGTGCGCCATTCACATCGCGTGAACCATAGGTGCCGTCAATCAGGAACAAGAGCGCCTTCTGTCCCATATTCTTATGTGTCATCCAGTCTACGAACGTCTTGTATCCAGGTTTTCCATGTCGTTTGTCCTGACTCACATTCTCATGTGCATTCTGCCGCCACAGCAGATTGATATCCGTAGCTCCATACCAATTCTTAGCCGTCAAGGTGACGCCAGGACCGGAGTGTGTTTTTAGCAGCGCAGTATTGATGAGGTAGTCGGCATCCACTATGCATTTCGCCAGTCCCCGGGCCATTTTTCCGTTGTCCACGGAATAGGCAATCTGCTCCGGATAGTATTCACACTTCTCGCGTCTGTCGCCACTGATATTGTCAATCAATCTCACATTGGGAAATTCACGGTGAATCTTGTTATAAATACTGTCAGTAATGGCTCTGCTGGGTTCACAGAGAACGATGTCCTGTTGTCTGACCCCACCATCCCGGACCAAGGAGCGCACCAACGACAGGGTGATAAATGGTGAAGAGTTCAACTCAATGGTGTCGCGATGTGTGATGGCATTGTTCATGTTGAGCTTCACGGCAATCATCTCGCCTTTTTTATAGCCACAGTTGCCACGTCCATGAGTTTTGTTGAAATGACGGAAGAGCGCCTTCCATGCTTTACCCGTGTTTTTTTCACCAGTCAGTTGTCGGACAGCCGCCGAAACCATCTCATCAGCCTTTTGTTGGTCATTCCACCTGTCCTCCACCCAAAGTCCGGTTTTGCCATCCCATTTAGCGACACCCGGAGAGTGAATCCATGCCACCCGTCCTGGATGTATCCCCCGACCTTCACCTATCGGTTGATTGGGCTCGACAAATAGTTTTGGCCCCTTCGGGTTGAACTCACCGAAAAACATCCGGTCGCGGTTTACCGGCTCGCTAAGCAGCTGAATAGTCGTAGAAGGCCCGAGGTCGGGGTCACGCCATGCACGAAGTTGCCAGACCAGTTTTCCGTTTTTGTCGACCTCGATGGCCTGGACTGGCGCATTCAGTGTGTCCATCGGCGTCTTGTTCCATTCGTTATACCAGTTGTTGATCAAGTGTCCACCGTTAGCCAGTCGAACAGTTTTCTGAGGCTGTGTCACCCCATATTCCGTTGTGTTCATCTCCCAGACGGTTTGTCCCTGGCGGTTGATTTCCTGAATATGCCCCTTGCGTCCAGTAATCAGCAGATTACCCTTTGGGAGTTCCTGGACAGACCATGGCACAAACCCGTCCCAGCGGTCCACCTCACGCCCATCGCTATTGTATTCATGGATGCAGCCAAGCGCCATGTTGGCAACCAGCAACGTTCCCCTCTGAGTAAGACGTGCATTTCGGAACTGCCCATGAACAGAACCATTCTCATTAATGGGCAATTCAAACTCCCGCACGATGCGGCAAGCCGGAATCTCCATCACCACCGCCTTGGCAGGTTTTCCGTTTTGCACGAAAACCACATGGGTTTTTCCAATGGGTTGGATGGTGTGAATCTCTGTTCCTTCAGGGGCAGCGTAGCTCCACACAGTCTGCTGGTCCTGAGTCACTTCAGCAACGCCATATTGGTGAGCCACCAATATGTGTCCGTCGCTCATAAGCACGGCATCACTTATCTCACCCTTTTTCAGTTTGTCCTGATAGGCCCAACCGATTTGACCATCTTTCACAATGAACATACGCCGTTGTTTACTCTGTCCAGCATAAAAGAAATCATGTCTTCCAAGGTTTGAGTCAATCTCCTGTGCTATCAGACCAGATACGGTCATCCAACTCATACAAAATAGCATGAACAATTTTTTTGTATTCATAGATGTAGCATTTTAGATTTCAAAAACACCTTAATTCCGCAGTAGATTAGTCAAATATTTTTGCCGCTTCTTTCATTAGGCACCTCAAAATTACTCATATTCCGCGAAATACGGAAAAATCTGTGTCTTATTTATAGAAATTTTACTCTCACTTATAACTTCTGTTCCTCGTTCACCCGCCTTTCTTGTCACGATGAACGTATTTTTTCTGCAAATCTAACACTTTTCTACCACATCACAAAGTGAAATGTATCTAATTATTAAGTATCGTGATTCTATTGGGGAAAAGAATCAAAAACCTGTCCCCATGATTATCTGTTTAGATTACGGAAAATAATCCTGTGAGGAAAGCTCCCGGTCAAATTTGTCAAATCCTGGCTGTATGCCGAAAAATCCAAGGCTGTTTTTCTTGAAACAAAGGTTGTGCTTTTCTCCAATGTACCAATATGCGTCTTCTGTTTCTTTTAAGATATATTTCTCACTGCCTAATTTCTTGTTTAAGATATTCTTGAGGCTATCATCACCTTTAACAAATAGTTCTGTAAGGTGTCGGAGATGTTTGAATGGGTCATCTATTCGGTCGTAATGAGATGGGTTCAAAGAATGGCTACATATACATTCATTAGGGGTCTTTACAATAATTGTTGCCGATGTAAAATTCCCTTCATAATCCCATTCTAATTCCACAATTGAGTCATTTCCACAAATTCTATCGTACGACCGAGCACAATTATCCTTACTATCCTTTGCTCTATACTGATTCTTTTTCCATAAATCGAAGTCCATGTGTATAAACCATAATCCATCTCTAAGATGGTAGGTCATCACATTAGTCGTATCGTCCGAAACGATGACAGTTATTTTGTCTTTCTCAGTCTTCACATAGACAAATGGTTCATGAATAGGCTTGCCAACACCTTTCATCTTGAATTCGTCGAAAGTCTGATATCGTCTGAATTCAGAGAGGTTGATATTGTTGCTTTCTGACACGGCATGATTAAGGTTTGTGCCAGTTATCTTCTCATGAAACATGGTGTCTTTTATCAGACCATTTTTGTTTGGCTCTTTATCTTTTTTTAGAGAGAAACTACAAGAGAAAGAAATAAGTAATAACGGAATGATTAATAATTGTTTTTTCATCTATACTATATTATTTATGCATCATCTTCGCTCTTGCTTAAAAATGAACTCCTGGAATGGAACAATTAATATTAAAATCCCATGAAAAGCCCCTGTCTTTGTCAATAGTCACATTGTTGATGATTTGAAGGTCTCCCTTATGTGATATTGCGAATTCATTATTCATAGGTAACATAGGCGGGTGAAAATTGGCATCGTTAAGATTGTTGCTGCCATCGTAGGCATAACCAGCTTTTATGGGATGATCTGGAGCAATGACAGTAGAATTTGTCTGTTCTGCCATATTGGATATCATTTCCAAGCCCCTTCCTTGAATTTTGCCTATGCTACATGCTCCTATGAAAACAGTATGATTTTCCAGACCATTTTTTAACACTGAAAAATCTGTATCAGCATCTACTCTGTCATCACCTATCTTGAAACTTGTAGGAATGGTCTCATTACCTAAAAGTCCATGACTGTTGATGGTATATGAGCCCGTCCCAGAGGACATACCTTGCAAATGTGCCATGGCATCAGCATAATCATTGATGTTTTCTACAAGCATGATGGGCATACCAGAATTTAATGCAGCATTATAATCAGTTTGAATAGCACCTTTGATTCCTATTTCATTTTGAGGAAAAACAGCAATAACAGGGTAATACTGGTTGTTATTGATGCCAACAAAATCGTACTCTCCATTGGGATCTATACGTATTACAGGGTTATTATGACAATACGCATACGGGCTCACGTCATAGTATTTCTCGCACATCGGGTCCACCCTGTCCCACCGTGCGGTGACGGGGTTGTACTGCCGTGCGCCGTAGTCGTAGGTGTCCAGCCCGTGCATCCTGTCCG
>CACXDY010000221.1 GCA_902766505.1 uncultured Prevotellaceae bacterium | reverse complement strand
TATTTCTTCAAGCACAAGAATACTTGGCATACGTACTTACGACTTGTCAGGCCGTGAGTTGCGGTCATTGCATGGAATGGGTCAAACATGTTTTTCACCTCTGCGACCTGATGAGTTGGGTATATCAGAAAAAGGAGTTTACCTCTTTGTGGTAAATACCGAGAATGGGATTTTTGTTAGGAAAATAAATTTCAAATGATATTAACATTATGAAGAAGATTCTAACAATATTATTTTTTATCCATGCCACATCCCTTGCTATTGCACAAGAATTCTATTATTACAATGGAGCAAAAATGACTTTGCATGAGATTGGGAATAAATATGTGACAATTGTCAATAACACTAATGATACTATGTCCTTTGTGATAATTTAATTGAAAAAGGGATTAATGCTAAGAGAATACCCATTTAATTTATAATCTGATCAAATTATGAAAAAAATCATATTCTTCTTGATATGCGCATTTTCTTGCATTGTTCATGTCAATGCACAGGCATATTATTATTTCAATGGTTCAAAACGACCAATAGAAATCGCCGCAAACAAGTTTGTTGCTATCTTTTTCACCCCATCTGATAAATTAGAAACAACTCCTTCCATCATGGAACTAGAAGCAAAAACAGTAAGTGGGAAATCCATAAAAGTATACCAATGTGATGATGCCAGCATAATGGAAATGCTTACCGAACGGTCGAAGGCAGAAAATGATTGGTATTTGATGTCTTGTTACTATACAGATATCTATGGAGACTTAGTTCCTGTAGGCTTGATAAACGTAAGGTTGAAAAAGGCCGATGATTATCCAAAGTTAGAGCAAATAGCGAATCAATATCAGCTTGAGATAGTCAGACAGAACAAATTTATGCCACTATGGTATGTATTGGAGGTAACAGGAAAAACAACAATGAGTGTTTTAGACATAGCCAACCAGATTTATGAGACTGGTGTTTTTCAGTCTTCATCACCTTTTTTTGACTCCAATAGTGATGAGATATCCTATGATCCAAGTGTCTTTAAGCAATGGGGATTATATAATCCTGAGAACGAAGGAGTAGATATTTCTGTAAGTCAAGCATGGAATTTCGCAACAGGCAGAGGGGTAAAAATAGGTATAGTAGATTCTGGATTCGATATCCAACACATTGACCTTAACACAAACATATTTTCTAGTTATGATGCGAATGCTGACAGTGTCCCCTGTTTAAATTTTGGGTTTCATGGCACACATTGTGCGGGAATTGCTGCAGCTATAAGAAACAATGGCATACATATTGCTGGTGTTGCACCTGATGCAAAACTAATGTGTACGAATTATAAAGGCTCTACATTATCGTATACTGAAGGTAAAGCAAACGGAATCAATTGGGCTTGGAGGAACGGAGCAGATATCATCTCTTGCTCTTGGTCAAACGAAGAGAATGACATGATTAAAGAAGCAATCGACAGTGCTTTGGAAAGGGGGAGGAATGGTCTTGGCTGTATTTTTGTCAAGTCAGCAGGTAACAATGGAAATTCAGGAAATCCTGAGATCACATTTCCTGGGAATTATAGACCTGAAATAATAGCTGTAGCCAATTTGACAAAAACAGGCTCTCTCAATATATCATCCAGTTACGGAGCCAACATGTTTGTTGCGGCCCCAGGTACAAATATTCTCTCAACAATTCCGGATAACATAACAGCTTTTTGTTCTGGAACCTCGATGGCAGTTCCACATGTGGCAGGAGTGGTGGCAATGATGCTTGAACGCAATCCGAATCTAACCATTCATCAGGTGAGGGAAATCATTGCTACGAATGCCAAGAAGATTGGAAATTATCCATACAACCAGACAAAGGAATTTGGAACATGGAATGAACATTCTGGATACGGCATAGTGGATGCCTATCACTCCGTGATTAGCACACCTCGTTATCAAGATATGAACAATCAATAAATTATGAAAAAAATAATTATAATATTTCTGCTGTTGCTGGTATGCTGTTTCCCCCTCAGCTCTTATGGCCAATTGATATCGATGGATTTCCCTGTGAGCATGAATTACCTGTTTTATGACAGACCCTCCATGGACATAGTGGATGACACCTTGTTTGTATGCAGTACCGACGGGATATATGCCAGAGATATGAAGTCTGGCAG
>CACXDY010000220.1 GCA_902766505.1 uncultured Prevotellaceae bacterium | reverse complement strand
GGAAGTAGCAAACTCAAGGAATGGTTTCTCGAGTTCCTTGTACTCTTCGTTCATAACGAAGCAGATATTCATCAATGAGCGGTCCTCTTCGGCAGTGACAGTGCCATGGAAGAGTTTATTGCGGTCGATTTCACCATAGACGATTTCAGCACGCTCTTTAGCGAGTTTGTCCATAGCCTCAACACCACCATGAGCCTTCACCCAGCGCAAGGTCTCCAAAGCGCTGTAGATAGGAACCACAGGAGGAGTATTGAACATGGAACCCTTTTCAACATGTGTGCGGTAATCCAGCATAGTAGGAATCTCGCGTGGTGCTTTGCCCAGAGCGTCATCCTTGACGATGATAAGCGTCACACCAGCCATTGCGAGGTTTTTCTGAGCACCGCCATAGATACAGTCGTATTTGGACACATCAATCGGTCTGCTGAAAATATCCGACGACATATCGGCAATCAGTCTGACGTTGACATCCAAATCCTTGCGGATTTCAGTACCATAGATGGTGTTGTTTGTGGTGATATGGAGATAATCCACGTCATCAGGACATTCCCATCCTTTTGGGATGAATGTATAGTTAGCATCAGCCGAAGAAGCCACCTCAACAACCTGTCCGAACAGTTTTGCCTCTTTCATGGCTTTCTTTGCCCATGTACCGGTATTCAGATAAGCGGCTTTGGAAATCAAGAAGTTGTAAGGAACCATACAGAACTCAAGTGAAGCTCCTCCGCCGAGGAAAATTACGGAGTACCCTTCGGGCACTTGCAGCAGTTCCTTGATGAGAGCCACTGCTTCATCGACTACGGGTTGGAAATCTTTTGCCCTGTGGCTGATCTCGGCAAGCGACAATCCGCTTCCATTGAAGTCTAAGATTTGCCGGGCTGTGTTCTCGATGACCTCTCTTGGGAGGATAGAAGGTCCGGCATTGAAATTGTACTTCTTCATACTAACTAATAAATTTATTGATAAAGTGAAATGTGTTGTCTAAATCGAGTGCGAAGTTACTTCATTTTAGTGAAAGGAACAAATAATCAAAGTGGTTTTTACGAAAAACTCACCTCACCGGCTCTATAACCGTCTTAATGCCTTTGATTTTCTCCCCTTTAGTAAGGTTCAGGACCTGCTGCAACTTATTGAAAGCCACCGCAGCATAGGCATATCGTTCGGCCACATCAATGCGTCCGACTTCCTGTTTTTCCAGTCCTCCTTTCTTGCAGAGGAATCCGGCGATATCGCCCTTGGAAATTTTATCCTTCTTTCCTTTTCCAATGTAGATGGTAGCCATCTTTGGTGGAGGTGGCGGGGGCAGCTGGTCGGCGATGTCATAATCTTCGACACGCTGGTCCACATAGCCGGGCATTTCCTCCTCAGGACCAAGAATAAAGAACGCCGAGCCCAGTTTTGTCCATCTTGCAGTGCGCCCCACCCTATGCACATATTCATCCTGATGCAGGGGCAAGTGATAATGAATGATATTGTCGACATCGGGTATATCGAGTCCACGTGAAGCCAGGTCGGTGGCCACGAATACCCTTGCGGAGCCGTTGGAGAATTTGTAGAGTGCATCCTCCCGTCTTTTCTGGTCAAGACCACCGTGAAAGAGACTGGTGGCAAATCCCTGTGAACGCAAGTATTCCTCTGTACGTTCCACGCTGTCTCGGTAGTTGAGGAAGACAATAGAGCTTTGCTCACCCAGCTGTCTGAGCAGCCGTGAGAGCGTCTCCAGCTTATCCTTTTGGGGACTTCTGACGGAATAGACACTGATTCTTTTTTCCGTTCTGTTGTCATCGTTAAGAAAATCCACCCTTCTGACTTTCTGCATGTTCACGAAGTGAGGAATCGAGTCGGCATCGGTCGCCGACAACAGCACCCTACGCCTCACGTCGGGCAGGAATTGCATGGCTTTTCTCATCTCATCATGGAATCCCATGGCGAGACACTTGTCGAACTCATCAATGACCAGATACTTCACATCAGTCGTGTCGATGTTGGATTTTGCGATGTGGTCGTTGAGCCGCCCAGGTGTGGCAAACAGCACTTGCGGTCTTACTTTCTTCATCATCCGGTGTTCATCCATAGCGGGTCTGCCACCATAGACACACATTGCCCGCAGCGGATTTCCCATATCACGTAACACCGTGGCCGACTGCAGGGCCAGTTCACGTCCCGGAACAATGACCACCATTTGCAGTTGGTCATATCCGGCATCAAGCAGTTGAATCATTGGCAGCAAATAGGCCAAAGTCTTTCCACTTCCCGTAGGCGACAAGACCACCACATCGTCTTGCGAGTCGGCAATAGACTTTCCTACGGCTATCTGCATGGGGTTCAACTCTTCGATACCAAGTTTCCCCAATACTTTCTGAATATCCATGTATTATCAAAGATTCATTTTTTGTCGGATGGCATCTATCTCCTCAAACTCCTTTCCCAAATTGAGATTCAGGTAGATGGTATAGAGTGCCGGCACCCATTTGGACTGCTGCGCAGGCGCGAGTTTTCTAAACTCCTCCATATAGGGTTTGCTCTTAGCATAAAGTTCGTTGACGCTTTTTCGTTTCTTCCGTGAGCGCTGCATGGTTCTGTCGAGTGCCACCGCCTGGTTATAATAGGCCAATCCCATATTGCAGTATGCCTCAGGCATGGAGTCGGCCCTTTCAAGGAGCTTTTGTGTCACCTCTATACATTTTTGATAATCACCCGAATTGAGCAAGGCAGAGCTTTTGGCAAACAAGAAGAGCGTATTGGTGCTGTCGGAAGCCAGGGCATTGTCGATAAAGACAGCCGCGGAGTCGACCTTTCCCTTTGCATTATAATAATCTACGATGCGCGGGAAGAAAAAACTGTGTGTAGGGTTGTTGTTGAATCCTCTCTCAAGAGAAGCCACATATTGGGCGGTATCCCCGTGAGTCAGTTGGAGTTCAGCAATATATTGTTGTATGTTGTCGAAACGTGAAGAATCCTCCTCAGCCATTTTCTGGTGCTTTACGGCCGCCTGCAGGTTATTGAGCTTATAGGCAGAGAAAAGTGCCCAGTAGGCTGCGTTGGGAAGTAAGGTATCCGTATCAAGATAATGGTAATCAGCAAAGATGGGCTGATATGCACAATCCACATACTGGTCGGAATAAGCCAGGCAAGACTTATAATCCTGTTTTCTCAAGGCGAAGGCAGCCCCATTGTAAATATTAGGCCGCATAGCATTCAAGATATCAGAATGCTTGGCCCTATATTTAATTTCCACTTTCCCCTTGGCATTGGGTATCATCTCCACACTGTCGAAAGCCTCATAGATGCGGAACAACTTGCTGGCAGTAGTGAAGAGCCGTGTCGTGTCGTATTTTTGTTTCAGATATAGTTTTTCGTTACCCTGTACATATTGTAAATGGACAGCATCAGCTAAAATGAGCCAAATTTTCTCATTTTGTCTGTTTGCAGAATCACGTAAAAGGTCGTTCATCATTTGCTCGGCCTTTACCAATTCATTTTCCTTTTTACCCTTAACATAAGTACGTGCCTGGGAGATGGCTTTTTTCTGGGCTGTCACAGCCAAAGGCATACAAGCCATGAGCACGTAAATCATCCATCTTCTCATCCTTTGAATACCCATTGATAAATATGAAGGGTGTGCCGAGGCACACCCTCCTTCATTGAAAAAGCGATTTACTTAGTGTCTGCCTCTGCAGCCTGTGTGCGTGGGTCGTTCTCTCCGTAGAGCTGGTAGCAGCAACGGTAGAGAGGATAGCCCCAGTTGGCTTTCTCCTTATTCGGGTCGAGCTCTTTGGCTTTCTGCAGATAACCAAGAGCCTCCTCGTAGATAGGAGTAATCTGAGCCATGGCAGCCTGTGGCACGCGTCCAGTCTTACCTGCAGCACGGTTTTCAGCAGCAGAGCCACGGTCGAGCTGGCAAGCACCGAGATAGGTAAGGATTTGAGCGTTGTCGGGCTGGGTTGCCAGCGCTTTCTTGAAGAACTCTACGGCATCGTCCAGTTTCTGCTCCATCATGGCATTCTGTCCTTTGACAGCCCATACGACGAAGTTGGTGGGGTCAGTCTTCAGTTTCTCATCGAAGAGTTTGTTCATTTCAGCATCCATCTTCAGTCCGCTGTACATGCTCACGAGTGTACCAAAAACAGTCTCATTGTTGGGGTCGGCAGCAAACTGTCCCTCGAGTTCTTTCACATAATTGACAGAGTCCTGACGAGTCTTCAGACCTTCCTGAATGACAGCGAGTTTCAAGTTGCCTGCATCCTTTGCGAACTTCTCATCCTTCATAGCGATATCGCAATACTTGTTGACACCCTTGATGTCTTTGTTCTGATATGCGTAGATGGCTGCATAATAAGCGATATTGGTGAGATTCTCATCAGGTGTAGCAGCGAGTTTGGATGCGAACAGAGGGCTGTCGTGAGTATCGACATAATCAGCCAGATATTTGTATGCATTCTTCATATCACCTTTCTCTTGGTAGTAGATACCACCATTGATGAGGTCAAGACGGTAGTTGAGCAGTTTATTGATATTTGCCTCATGGAACTTTGGCTTAATCTTTCCTTTAGCATCAGGCATCTGGTCGTATTTCTCACATTCAGCAGCAGCATCGAAAGCCTGTCCAAGAGCGTTATAATAGCCAAGAGAGTCAACAGCTTCGAGTTTACTGTCATTCATCTGCTGTTTTACGGTATTTTGGTCCATAGCCGTTTTCTCCTTGGTCACTTTAACCATAGCGAGGTCAACCAGCTTGTTGTAGGCTTTTGCCTTTTCCTGATCATTGGCAAGTTTAGACAAATTAGACTGGAGCAGTCCTGCGGCCTCAGCATAAGTTTTGGCCTTGAGGATTTGCTTGAGCTCAGGCGTATCGCCAGCGAAGGCTGTTGAGGCAGAAACTGCCAACAAAGCCACAATCATCATTTTTTTCATAATCATTATTTTTAAAAAGGTTATTAATATGCTATACCAGACATTCAGACAATCCGTTTGCCTTTCAGTCAAAAAATTTACTCATCTTGTGGAGAGACCTCCTCTATTTCTTCGATATCTTCCGGTTCTTCGGGTGTTTCATCTTCCTGTTGGGTCAAATCAATCCCGTCGGTGATATCCCGCTTGATGGAATCGCTTTTCTGAGCCCATTCGGCCTTGCTCATCTGCTCGACCTCGGCCTCCAATTCAGCACCCATCACTTTGCAGACACTTGCTATCACATCATTCTTCTTGGTGAGGTTGATGAGCCGCACGCCCTGGGTAGCTCTACCCATGACCCTGCACTCAGCCACAGAGAGCCGGATGACGATACCACTCTTGTTGATAATCATGAGGTCGTGCTCATCCGAAACGTTCTTGATGGCAACCACCCGACCCGTTTTTTCGGTAATCTGCAGCGTCTTGACACCTTTTGTTCCGCGGGAAGTCTTACGGTAATCCTCTACCTGTGAGCGTTTTCCGTATCCATTCTCGCTGACAACCATGATATTCTCCTGTTCGGGATTGTTTACAACAACCATGCCCACCACTTCATCATCACCTCCGTCGAGTGTCATACCCTTGACACCAGTGGAAACACGTCCCATATTGCGTACTGCAGACTCATCGAACCTGACGGCACGTCCGTTTCTATTGGCGATGACGAGTTGATTTCGACCGTTGGTCAGTCTCACATCCACCACCTCGTCACCTTCCAGGATATTGATGGCAATGACGCCCATGGCTCTGGGATGACTGTAAGCCTTCAGACATGTTTTCTTCACAAATCCCCTCTTGGTGGCAAAGACGACGAAGTGAGTATTCAGGAAGTTCTCGTCGTTGAGGCCACGCAATCTGAGGAGTGCGTTGACGGAATCGTCGGGGTCGATGTTGAGCATGTTCTGAATAGCTCTTCCCTTGGAGTCTTTTCCACCCTCTGGAATCTCGTAGCACTTCAGCCAATAGCATCTTCCCTTTTTGGTAAAGAAGAGCATGGTGTTGTGCATGGTAGCAGGATAGATATACTCTGTGAAATCCTGTTCACGGGTACGTGCGCCCTTGCTGCCTACGCCTCCTCTGGCCTGTCCACGGAACTCGCTGAGCGGTGTGCGCTTAATGTATCCCAGATGACTGACGGTAATTACCACCGGATCGTTGGGATAGAAGTCCTCGGGATTGAATTCCTCGGAGGAGTATTTGATGACGGTGCGTCGTTCGTCGCCATATTTGGCTTTCACTTCAAGCAATTCATCCTTCATCACTTTCTTACACAATTCAGGTTGGTCAAGAATAGACTGGAGGTAAGCAATCTGCCTTTGCAGTTCCTCATACTCTGCATGGAGTTGGTCGACACGCAGATGAGTCAACTGGGAGAGACGCATATCGACGATGGCTTTTGACTGAAGCTCATCAATCTCGAAACGTTTCTCAAGGTTGCGTTGTGCATCAGAAGGATTAGCCGATGCCCTGATGATATGGACCACCTCATCTATATTATCGCAGGCGATAATCAAGCCTTCGAGGATGTGAGCCCTCTCCTGAGCCTTTTTAAGGTCGAATTTGGTGCGGCGGATGGTCACCTCGTGGCGGTGCTCGACGAAATAGCCGACGCATTCTTTCAATGAAAGCAGACGAGGACGTCCTTTCACGAGGGCGATGCAATTGACGGAGAAAGAGCTCTGCAATGCCGTCATCTTGAAGAGTTTGTTCAAAATGACATTAGCATTGGCTTCCTTTTTCACATCCACCACGATGCGCATACCCTGTCGTCCAGACTCATCGTTGACATTGGAGATGCCCTCGATTTTTCCCTCCTTGACCAAATCGGCAATGTATTCTATGAGTTGGGCCTTATTGACACCATAAGGAATTTCGTTGACCACAATCTTGTCGTGGGCTTCACCGCTTTCGATTTCGGCCTTTGCCCTCATGATGATGCGTCCTCTTCCGGTCTCATAAGCATCCTTGACGCCCTGAATACCATAGATATATGCTCCCGTAGGGAAATCAGGAGCCTTGATATACTGCATCAATCCTTCGGTATCGATATCGGGATTGTCGATGTATGCGCAACATCCGTCGATGACCTCGCCCAGGTTATGGGTTGGGATATTCGTAGCCATACCCACGGCAATACCGTTACCGCCATTTACCAGCAAGTTGGGCACCTTGGTCGGCATGATGGAAGGCTCCATCAGTGAGTCATCAAAGTTGCTGACCATGTCGACCGTATCCTTCTCGAGATCGTCCATGATATGCTCACCCATTTTTGAGAGCCTACACTCGGTATAACGCATGGCTGCCGGAGAGTCACCGTCCACACTACCGAAGTTACCTTGTCCATCGACAAGGGTATATCTCATATTCCACGACTGTGCCATTCTGACAAGAGCCCCATAAACAGAGCTGTCGCCGTGTGGATGGTACTTACCGAGCACCTCGCCCACGACGCGGGCACATTTCTTGTAGGGTTTGTCACTGGTATTCCCTATCCCCATCATACCGTAGAGTATTCTGCGGTGGACGGGTTTGAAGCCATCCCTGACATCAGGCAAAGCCCTTGCCACGATGACCGACATTGAGTAGTCGATGTACGACTTCTTCATCTCTTCCTCAATGTTGATCTTGATGATGCGGTCCTGGTCAAAAGTCTGATTCTCGTCCATGATTTGATGTAAAAATTACTTGAGATGTGTTCCAACATCTCTATTGTCGT
>CACXDY010000219.1 GCA_902766505.1 uncultured Prevotellaceae bacterium | reverse complement strand
GTTGCCGATATGAGTGTCGACTTTGTTGTCAAAACACTTGGCAAGAGGTAGTGCGCTTTGATAGGGCAATGTATAGATGCAATAAAGTGTCACAAATGCCGTTATATAATTGAATGGCAAATACCAAGTATTCCCTTCTGGCGATTCTGGCATGTTTGGCTATGCTGGTTTCGTGTGCTGACGATGACACCTTCTCTGCATCGCCCTCTCATCTGTTGTCCTTTTCTCTTGACTCTGTGGAACTTGACACCGTCTTTTCACAGGTGCCCACAGCGACGAAAACCTTCTGGGTCTACAATAAGTCGGGTGACGGCATCCGGTGCAACAAAATCAGGTTGGAGAAAGGCAATCAGACTGGATTCCGTGTGAATGTGGACGGCTCATATCTCGGCGCTTCAGAGGGATTCCAAGTGAGCAACATAGAGGTCCGAAAAGGAGATAGCATCCGCGTCTTCGTGGAATTGACCTCACCGCTAAACAACAGGAAGGAACCGGTATTACTTGATGATAATCTCGTGTTCTCTCTTGAGAGTGGAGTGGAGCAGAAAGTCAACCTAAGTGCATATACTTGGGATGCCCTGCAATACACAGATATGGTCATTGATACAGATTCTACTATCTCAACCGACCGTCCTGTCATCATTTATGGTGGAATAACTGTCGCGGAAGGGGCTACGCTGACCATTGCGGAAGGTACCACGCTCTATTTCCATGAAAATGCTGGTATTGATGTCTGGGGAAGATTATCCGTAGAGGGAACTGCCGAAAAAAATGTTGTGATGCGGGGCGACCGTATTGACAATATGTTTGACTATTTGCCCTACGACCGGGTTAGTGGACAATGGCAAGGTATTCATTTTCATGAACCTTCTTACGATAATGTCATCAACTTTGCGGATATCCATAGCCCCTATAATGGTATTGTCTGCGATTCCTCGGATGTAAGCAAACTGAAATTGAGTTTGTACAATTCTGTCGTTCATAACTGCCAGGGGTATGGGGTGGATGTCACTCATTCGGTCGTTGATGTGGTGAACACCCAGATTACCAATACGCTTCATGACTGCTTCGCCATCTTTGGGGGCGTGGCAAGATTGTTATATACGACGATTGCGCAGTTCTATCCATTTGATGCCAACAGGGGGGCGGCCTTGCGGTTTGCCAATTTCAGAAATGATGCTGTTTATCCCTTGTATGATTTCATCTGCCAGAATTGTTTGGTTACCGGTTATGCCGATGATGTTATTATGGGTGAGAGCGATTCCACGGCTAATTACAGTTTCTCTTTCGACCATTGTCTCTTGCGTACACCTGCTATTCAGGATACTGTTAGAATCAGGGATGTGATTTGGGAAAATCCAGAGGACACCATAACCACGGCTGCCAAACTCTTCAGAACAGTGGATATTGATCTGCTGAAATATGATTTCAGACTTGATTCCACATCTGTCGCTATCGGTAAGGCGGTAGGGATAGAGGGCGTTCTTTTCGACAGGTTGGGAAACCGCCGTGACGATTCACCCGACTTGGGCTGTTATGAATATATCAATGAACAATAATATAAATCTTGAATCTATGAAAGATATTCGACTTCAAATCAATATTCGACACTATCAGTTGGAGGAACTTGCCGAGGAGGATAGGAAACTCGTCGAGATGGCTGTAAAGGCTACCGACAACTCGAATGCGAAGTATTCGCATTTCAGGGTTGGTGCGGCTTTGCTGTTGGCTGATGGTTCTGTGGTGATTGGCGCTAATCAGGAAAATGCCGTTTTCCCATTGGGCTTGTGTGCCGAACGAACGGCAATCTTTGCTGCTCAGGCTCAAAGACCCGACCAGGCCATGGTGAAAATAGCGGTCGCTGCAAGAAATGAAAACGGATTGGTGAAAGTGCCTGTCACACCATGTGGTTCATGTAGGCAAGTAATCCTTGAGATGGAGGATAGATACAAGAACTCTATTCAGATGCTGCTCTATGGCACGGATGGTGTACTTGTGGTCAATTCTGCAAGAGATATGTTGCCTTTGTGCTTCCTTGACGACAGCATGAAGTGACAGAAACCTCTGTCATTCACGTATATCTACTTTTTGTTCAAAGATATCCTGTATGTTGATCGTTTGAGGGATATCTGTGTGAATCGTGTCTTTGACTACACCATTATCTGTCAATGGCAGGGTTGATGGTGTGGACAGTGTGGACGGTTTTGTGTCTATCGGTACGGATGCCGTAGTCGAATCAGTTGGTGATGCTGAGGTCGGCGACATGATGATGTCTGCTTCTTTTTCTTTTTCTTTTTCTGCAGATTTCTCTGCTGCTGCTGTTTCTTCTTCAGCACCTGTTTCTTTTGGATGAAGCTGCTCATGCTTTCTTTCGCACCCCTTCAACATGTGGGCGGTCTGATAGATGCGGGCTTGCATGTCTGGAGTGTCCCGATACCTTATTAATTCGCTGAGAGCATCATCGTATTGTTCCTTTGCCGTGTTCCAGTCTTCGATAAACATGTGGCACAACCCTAAACGGTAGTGGATATCTCCCTTCTCCTGTTCGTAACAAACGGTCAATGCCTTTTCGAAATAGAAAATGGCTTCTTGGAATTGACGTAATTGAAAATGGCTTTCACCGGCTGTATAGTAATACACTGAACGTTCATGTGGAGCAAAGCCCTCCAATTGGGGGATTGCCTCGTCCAGATATTTGCAGGCTTCCTCATACAGCCATTCATAATAAAAACATATTCCCATGTAGGCATGGTAGCGGGGGTTGAGGGCATAGTCCTTATCCAACTTCTCGAAAAGCAACAAGGCTTCATGGTATTTCCCGCTTTGGAAATACTCTAAAGCCATTCCCAATTGCTCACTGTCTCTTGGAGATTGTGCTGCAAGGGAAAGTGAAAGCCATGCTGAAATAAGTATTACAAACCTCGTTCCACGCATTTATTCTGTATAGAAGTCTATCAGTCGACGAAGGGCACGGTCACATACAGGACAAAAGGTGGGATTCTCATTGGTCCGCATCCGGCAATCCTGACATGGACGGTAGACTCCTTTCATGCTGTAGCCTGCACCTTCAAACAGTCCTACCCTGTTCTTGATGGTCTTCTGGTCATTTGAAAGTGGAGTAGGGGTTGGCGTGCCTGGCTTAATCATATCTTCCCACTTTCCATGAAAATCTTTCAGGGTGGTGAGATTGGGCTCCCATGGCTCAACATCCGTCGGATACATTTCAAGTACCTCGTTTTCATAAGAATACTCATCGCCCAACCCTGCGAAACTGTG
>CACXDY010000218.1 GCA_902766505.1 uncultured Prevotellaceae bacterium | reverse complement strand
GATCCAGTCTGTTGGACTTCCTGAATGGCTGGGGCTGCCGTTGTCAGCAATGGGAATAGCATCATTCCTACAGCCAACACCATCAAAAAGCATAGCCTTTTGCATGGATGAGTTAGATAAGCATACTTCATTTGTTAAGTTATTAGTTAAAATTTGAGAAAATGGTTCTATTTTTAGGTCGGTGATTCTGGATACAAAGGAACAATAATTGATTTATATCAATGCCCCTTCATTGTGATTTTGGGGAAACAAATCGTTATTTTTGCTTATTTCATTGAACTTTCATGCCTCTTGACACGTGCACAGGGCCCTTTTCCCTCAAATCCGACACGTGCCATATATCGTGAACCACTGGTTTGTTGTGATTCGCAATAGTCGGGTCATATCGGGACACTTCTGTTTGCAAAATTGCCATTTATGGGGCAATGTCATGGCTCCTTATCATTATTTTAGGGAAAATTATCGTGAAAACTACGTGTAATCCAAAAAATCTCTTAATTTTGCATTTGGAATCAAAGACTAATGAAACGCGCTTTTCTATTAATATTATTTCTTGTGGTGAGTCTGCTGGATTTTGCTCAGCAGGTACCGCTGAGGATTGTTTCTCAGACTCCAATACAGGGTACAGAGGAGGCTCAATGCTTGATTTTCGACCCTTATGGAATGATGTGGGTGGGCACCGATCAGGGGGTCCGTTCTTACGATGGTTATCGTTTCAAAACTTACCGCAGTGATGCTTATTCGCCTGGCATCCTTCCCAAC
Organism: uncultured Prevotellaceae bacterium; assembly: GCA_902766505.1. Classification (GTDB taxonomy): domain Bacteria; phylum Bacteroidota; class Bacteroidia; order Bacteroidales; family Bacteroidaceae; genus Prevotella. The sequence continues at coordinate 5,626 of CACXDY010000218.1, read as the reverse complement.
AATTATGTGCGCTCCATGATGGCCGACCTTAACGACTGTCTCTGGATAGGTACGCGGGACGGACTGGTGCGCTATGACCGGCGCAGGGGGCAGTTCAAGACTTATCACTTGCAGGGCGAACAGGCAAGACAAATCGATGCTATCTTCACAACCAGTGAAGGCACTGTATGGGTGGCTACTCATGTGGGCATATCCCGTTTCGACGCCAAAAAGGATGGTTTTACCACCATCAAATTGCCGCAGGGTGCCATCTCGCTTGCAGGGGATGCCAAAGGCAATCTTTATATCGGTACATGGGAGGGAGGACTTCTCCGCCTCGACAAAAAGAGTGGAAAATTGGTCGGCTATCCCAGGTTGAGCAATCGCAATACGGTTAGGTCTATGCTCGTGGATAGCCGTGGCAGATTGTGGCTGGGAACATGGGAAGATGGTATCGTCAGACTTGATAATCCGGAAAACGAGAAAAATCCAGGTATTCACAGGATAAACACAGAACGACGGGATTTCAGGACGTTCCATCAGTTGGTGGAGGACTCCGTAAGCCATGCCGTCTGGGGATGTTGTATCGAGGGGCTTACAAGTGTGGACCTCGATGATGATACACGGGTTGCCAACTATCCTATCCTTACATTTTGCTATGATATGGAGACCGATGGTAAGGGCAATCTCTGGGTGATTACCAGAAATGAGGGTATCGTACACCTCAGCACCAAACCTTCGCCTTTCACTTGTTGCCATCTGACTCCTTCGGATATGGCTCTTCCCGTCAACCGTATGCAGACCATTTTCACGGATGATGGCGATAACTTCTGGCTCGGCTTGCAGCCTTACGGATTGGCGTTATATAATCGCACCACCGGACAAGTGCGTTACAACAACCAGATTCCCGGCATGGAGGTGTTTGGTGGAAATGATGGTATCTATACCCGGACTGTATATGACATCACTGACAAGGGAAATGGCGAGTTGTGGATGTCTTCTTCCTATGGTATCATTGTGTGGAAAGAGGGCACGAAGGCCCGGATGATACCGCGAAGAGTGGCTCCTTTTATCGGTGATAATGAAGTAAGAGATGTCCATCATCTGAAAAACGGGTCGACACTGGTAGGGCTTTCTGGTGGTATAGGAATTGCTTCCTCAGAAACAAAGGGACACATGCTGAAACTGCAGGAGAAAGGAAGGGACTTCAGTAATTGTAATGTGCAGTCGTTCTTCGAAGACCATCAGCATCGCCTATGGGTAGCCACCGAGGGCGAGGGCATCATCTGCCTCACCGATAATTTAAAGGCTCATCAGTATGCACCAGCGAACAACAATTACCCGATTGATGAGGCGACAGCCGTTTACGAGGATGATAAACATCGGTTGTGGGCTATTTCCAATAGTGGAGGGTTGTTCCTCTATGATGATGGAACCGATAGTTTCAAACCTGTGAATCATCTCTATCATCTTGGTACTGGCAGCATCTACACGATTCTCGGGTCAGGAAACGGGTATCTATGGCTGTCTACAGACAAAGGGTTGATAAGACTCACCCCTTCAAGCAAAAATGGTGTTGCTACTACGTTCTACAATGAAGAAGACGGCATTGATAACATACATTTCTCGCCTAAAGCAGCGTTTAAATATGGCAATAAACTGTTTTATGGAAATGCATCGGGCTTCTTCTCTTTTGATCCTTCCTACTTTGATACGATGGATTCAAATGCAGCACGACTGGTGGTGACGGAACTGTTGATAGATGACCGGCCCATTCATTGGATGGACTCCTTGAAACAGAGGAAAATAACAGATTGTCAGCCGTTTTTCACCCAAAAGATTACCATACCGGCGGGCGTGAAAAAGTTCTCCGTGGAGTTTGCCTTGCTGACCTACCAGAAACAGGAGAAATGTCGGTATGCCTACCGGCTGGATGGCTATGATCAAGACTGGAACATAACGGAGGCTGACGTACGGAAGGCTACCTACCAGAACCTGCCTGAGGGGAATTATCAACTGAGGCTGCGCGCCACCGACAGTTATGGGCGTACTGTTGAACTGCCTTACAGCATCCGTGTGAAGGTGCTGCCGCCATGGTACCGCACGTGGTGGGCATTCTTGATGTATATATTGATGATAGGAGCGGCCATCAATGGCGTCAAGGAGTGGTATAAAGCACGCGTACGCCGCAAAGAGCGGCTGCAACAGCGTGTAAGCGAACTGCTGCACTACCGCGAAATGATGGTGATGAAACAGTTTGAGGGCGCTCGCAAGACTTTGGAGGCAGAGGAACAGCAGCACTCTTCGCCCGACGAACTGTTTTTGCAGAAAGCCATCGACTGTGTGAAACAGCATCTCGATGACAGCGACTACAATCGCGAACAGTTCGCCAGTGATATGTGCGTTTCGTCTTCTACATTATATAATAAGTTAAGGGTGTTGACCGGACAGAACGTGACTGCCTTCATCAGCAGCATAAGACTGAAAGAGGCATGCCGCATTTTGCGACAGCAACCCGACATCACCATCACCGAACTGTCGATGAAGGTGGGATTCAACACCCCAAAATATTTCACCAAGCGTTTTAAGAATGAATTTGGCGTCTCTCCCAGCGAGTATCTGAACAATGAAAGTCAAGGCTCTTCTGACTGAAAAGAACAGCAGGGACGAAACAGTCACAGCAAGTAAGTGTATGTTATGAAAAAGTTTGGAATATGGATGTTCGCCGCCATCCTGACCCTTTGCTGCCTCGGTGTATTTACATCTTGTTCGAGTGATGACGATGTCACGCAAGAACCGGCAATCGAAGGATTGCGGGACGGTGAATGGACAGGCGTCGGTGAAGGCCGCAGTGGAAATATCATCACGAAAATCGTGGTGGAGGACGGGAAAATCGTACAGGCCATCGTCGTCAGCCAGTCTGAATCGGTCTTCGCGCAAGAGGCTATCAACACCATTTTAGGCCATGCCCTTGGTCGGCAGGACCTGATGAGTGTGGAGGTCGATGGCGTGACGGGAGCCACACTGACTTCTACGGGTGTCGTCGATGCCATCAATATGGCAATTCTGGCATCCATGGGCAAGGAATCGGCGGATGCCAAAACTTATGCTGACGGCAACTGCGATATTGTCGTAGTGGGAGCAGGCGGGGCTGGACTCTCGGCTGCTGTGGCGGCCGCTGAAACGGGTAATCTGAAAATCATTGTGTTGGAAAAGCAGGGTATCATCGGCGGTAATACCAACTATTCCACGGGTGGCATCAATGCGGCAGAGACCGATGTGCAGAAAGAACTCGGTATTGAGGACAGCAAACAATTGTTTTACGATGATACCATGCGTGGAGGCAAGAACGAGAATATTCCCTCGCTGGTGTGGAACTTTGTCGACCATGCGCCTGCCACTATTTCGTGGTTGACGGCTCTGGGTGCCGACTTAGGTGACGTGGGGCTCATGGGGGGCAGCAGCGTGAAACGTACTCACCGGCCCAAAGGTGGCACAGCCATTGGTCCCCATCTGATGAAGGTTCTCAAAGAGGCTACGGCTCATCAGAACATTGAAATCCGCACATCCAATAAGGTTGTTGGACTGCTTTCTTCCAATGGTTCGGTGACGGGTGTAAAAGTTCAAAATGCCAATGGCAGTTCCTACACACTGAGAGCAAAGGCCGTCATCATCGCAACAGGAGGATTTGGGGCTAATTTGGAGATGGTGGCGCGTCTGCAACCTTCACTCAGCGGCTTTGCCACTCTGAATCATCCTGGAGCCACAGGCGATGCCTTCGACTGGGTGAAACCGCTCGGTGGCGCCACTGTTCAGATGTCGAACATCCAAATCCATCCTACGGCCGAAGCGGTCAATCATATTCTTATCACCGAAGCTGTGCGGGGCAATGGGGCAATCCTCGTGAACCACGCTGGCAAGCGCTTCTGCAATGAAATGGACACACGCGACGTGGTGTCGGCTGCCATCCTTCGGCAGCAGTCGGGCGAAGCCTTCCTCTTTTTCGACCAAGGCGTGCGCAAGTCGTTGGCATCCATCGAGACGTATGCCAACCAGCATTTGCTTGTGGAAGGTAATACCATTGCAGAACTCGCAAGCCTCATAGGCATTCCTGCCGAAAGCCTGACGGAGAGCATCGCTCGCTACAACAGTCAAAAGAAAGCAGGAGTCGACGATGACTTTGGTCGCAGTGCAACAGAGATGACAGCCTCATTGGAAACACCTCCATTCTATGCTGTCAAGGTTAAACCTGCCATACACCATACAATGGGCGGTCTGAGTGTTGACACCCAGACCCAGGTGCTCAAAGGCGACGGAACACCGATTCCCGGCCTATACGCGGCAGGTGAGGTGACTGGTGGACTTCATGGTGCCAATCGTCTTGGCGGCAATGGGGTGGCCGACATCGTGGTTAATGGTAGGCTGGCCGGTAAGGCTGCTGCACGGCATTGCAATCCTTGAAAAGACATTTTACATCACGTATGAGCGAATCAAGCCTTTGTGGCTGGTAAGTTTTTTGATGTCGAGGCATTAGGGAGTGATTCTTAAGCCGAAGTGGAGGGCTACTTTCAATGGGTGATTCTTGTAATAGTTGTTGATGTCGCTGCCGTTGTCTAAATAGTAGCGTAGGGATGGTTCTGCATAGATGGCCACATGAGGGGTGAGGTTGGCTTGTCCGCCTATTCCCATGAGTCCCGACCACTGCATCCGGTCTTTGTCCATGTCCCTCCCGTTGCTGGTAGCCTTGACATTGATGTCGGCCTGTGTGCCTCCCACCAGATAGAGGCCAAAATAGTCTCTCTGCAGGAATGTCCAGGCGAGATGGAGAGGGATGCCCACGTAGTGAAGCACTTCTTCACGGTGTAAGTTGCTGAGACTTCCTTGGGTGTCAAAGTCTGTCTGCAGACGGGTGTAGACCAACCCGCTCTGCAAGGCGAGGTGAGTAGTGAGCGGATAGCGGTAGCTGATACCGATGGAGTAGGGGCGGTGATGCTTGACATGCTCCTCGATTTCTACTGGGTTGCCGTAGAAATAAGATTCCATGGCAGCGACATTATTGGTGTCAAATTGACTTCTCTGTGCCTTTTGCGACATAGCGTCGTAAGTATTTGTCATCTCTCCGTCAAGCGAGGATACGTTGTTGGCGGCAAACAGGCCGAACCCTCCTGCTCGATGGTGGCGGGAATGGCTCTTTGGCTCTTCACGCTCCAATGCTTGCAGGATTTGTTGCTCTTCCCGACGGATGGAATAGGTGTCCTTGCCTGCGTCTTGAGACTCCTTCACGGTTCCCTGTTGTGGCTGTTCGACGGATGGCTTATCGTACTTGGATTCCTCACGTGGCAACGTTTTTTCTTCTGCTGGTGTGCCGGGGATGGTCTGCTCCTGGATAGGAGTAGATGGCTTATCCGTCTCCGTAGTCTGTTGCTTGGTGCCCTCATGAGTAGCCATCGCCAACAATTTGGTGGGGGCGGCAGGTGCGTTTCCTGATGGAACTTCTGTCGACTCAGGTGTGGTGTCTGCATGGTTGGTTGGACTTTCAGACATATCCTCTTTCCATGGCTCAATGTTGGATAGGGTCTCACCTTCCTTCTCTGCTGATGCTTCCATTCTTTCTGTCTCATGTTGTGATGGATTCAGTAGATAGGCT
>CACXDY010000217.1 GCA_902766505.1 uncultured Prevotellaceae bacterium | reverse complement strand
GTAATTCAGGGTCGTGAAAATGTTACCGTAGAAATCGGGGTTCGGGTCACCGATGAAATCACGGTCATTGTCATCAATCTGACCACCAGGCGTCTTATCGACAAATCGTACATCACCGGCAGTAAAGTTTTTGTGGTCTACACCATTATTGTCCAATATGTACAAACCTGAAGCTTGGGCTTCTGCACTATTGGTGAAGATGCCATCTGTCTTATAACCATAGAACAGGTTGGCTGGCTGGCCCACCTGAGAACGGATGGTTGCACCGTATACTTCTGTGTCTATAAATTGAGCATTGTCACTGAGTTCGGTAATCTCATTCTTGTAATGACCGATGCTTCCACCGATTTGCCATTGCCAGTCTTTAAGGGCAAGCACTTTTGCTGTGAGATTCACGTCGAAACCGGTGTTCTTCAACTTGCCTCCATTGCTCCAGTTCATGTCAAGTCCTGAAAGGAAACCTAATGACTGTTGGGTCAGAAGATTGGATGTTGAACTATTGAAGTAGTTGAATGACAAACCGATGCGGTTGTTGAGGAAACGGGATTCGAAACCTGCATTGATTCTATGGGTGCTCTCCCACTGGATCTTGGTGTTGCCAATGCCCTCAAGGGTCAGTCCTGCAATGTCATGTAAGAATTGCTGGGCACGGAAATAGCTGCGGGCCACATAGTAGTCTATATCGTCGTTACCGCTGATATCATAGCCTGCTGTCAAGCGGAAGAAGTTAAGACCCTTAATTTTCGACAGCCATTTTTCGTTGGTCAACACCCAAGATGCTTGAACTCCGGGGAAGATTCCCCAGGCTGCATCAAACATATTGATATCACCTCCTTCTTGACCAAACCGGGAGGAACCTTCCAAGGCAACGTTGGCTTGGAGGAAATAGCGGTTGCCGTAATTGTAGTTGGCTTGAGCATACCAACTCAGTGAGTTCCAGTTGTCATTGGCACCGACGTCTTGTGTGTTCAGCAAACTGCTACTCATAAACGGGGTCTTATCGTTACCGGTGTTGTATCCCAACTGGGAGTTCATCGTGTAACTCTCCCAATTGATGCGGACGCCACCAAAAGCACTGAGGTCATGGGCATGATAGCGGTTGTGCCAATTCAAACGGGTGTCACTCATCACGGAGTTCTGTTTGGAGGCATGTGAACGCACCTCATTGTCACGCCTGGCACCGATGCTGCTGACATAATAGCTGGGAGTACCATTGATGGGAATATAAAACATCTCATTGGTATTTACCAAATTATAGCTGAAATGCTCCTGAAGACTCAAATGTGGGTTGAATGTCCATTTAGGAGTAATTGTCAGGTTCAGCATGGAGTTCTCAAAGTGGTTTTTGTTCTCGGCATCACCGTATTCGTTGATAGCTGCCGGGTTGCCTAATTTCCAGTTATATCCGTTATAATTGGCAAGGGCTTCTGTCAAATATGATTCTTCCTCGATATCGTAGTGCTTGTCACTCAATACACCGCGGCCGTAGCTGTAGGGACTGAGGAACGGGCTCTTCACATAGGCAAGGAAGGAAGGGCTGGTGGGGGTACCTTCATCGTAACCGCTGGGAGCTCCGTCATTGCGGATGTTGCGGGTTGTGTTGGCAAATGAGGCATCGAACCGGATGTCAAGGCGTTTTAGCAACTTGATGTCGGTGTTGAAACGGATATTCACACGCCCCATATCGTTGTACTTCAATGGGCTGGCATAATTCACATAGCCTACGGAAAGGTTGTAACCTGCAATGTTGTCACCTCCTTGCACATTGATGCCATAATTTTGGGTCATCGCTGTGTGGTAGACCAATTCTTTCCAGTCTGTATTCTGATGATACTGCGTGTAGTAGTAATAATTGGGATCTTCGTTGAGGAACTTGAAGGTCTGACGCGTTGTGTTGGTCGTCTTGAGCAACTCTGATGCATAACCTCTATATTCATCGGCATTCATCATGGGGATGAATTTGGGCTCTGACACCACACCTCCACTGACAGTGGCTGTAATACGTGTGGCCATCGACTTGTTGCGCTTGGTTTGAATCAAAATCACGCCATTGGCTCCTTTGGCTCCATAAAGAGCCGTTCCATTGCGTACCACAGTGACTTTCTCTATGTCGGCTGGGTTGATGTTTGAAAGAATGTCATTGAAAAAACCATCATGAAGCATCGTACGGCCGTATTGTTGGTCGTAGATGACATCGTCCACAATGATAAGTGGCTGAGCATTCACATTCAGAGAGTTGAGTCCTTGTACGAACATCACACTGCCTATTCCAGGCATGCCACTATGGTTGATGGTGTATACCTGACCTCCCAATTGCTTTTGTACCTCTTCCTTGATGTTGATGGAATTGGTGTATTGGAAATCGTGGGCCTCATAATCGTTCCTGGTGTTCACTTCTTTGGCATAGTCGGCCTCGAAGGTCGTGGGATACATCTTGACGTCGTGTTGCTGCACTTCCTTCAGTAATCCTACTCGTACGGGATTGTGGTCGGGGGATACCACATAAATAGAAGTGGAGAATTCGGGAACATTTAATTGATAGGCTCCTTCTTCATCGGTCAGAGCACTGTAACCATCAACGCCGTCGGCAGCAACTATACTTCCACTGATAGGACTGCCTGTCGTGGCATCATAGACGAAGCCTGTCACTGTACGGGTGACATATTGCTTTTTCTTTTGAACCACAGACTTTACAGTGTTGACTCGGGCTACCTCTTCATCGTCATCCTGAGCCAACATATTGGTCGGAACAGCCATCAGAAGACCCATGGCAACCAACAATCGACAATTGGTCATCGACAAAATGTGATGCATTCTGCGTAAGTATGCTATTTTGTTGTGTTTCATCTTCATAATCGTAAATTATTAGTTGGGGTTATTCCTGATGGGGTTTCAGTACAATACAGTCTAAGCGCATAGTACGAGTATGCGTACTCAGTTCAGAACTCTTTACACGGGTTTCTACGGTCAACGTCACCTGTGGCTCGGTCTCATTCAGACCATAGGAGCAGACAGGGAACTTGAAATCAGAAGCCAATAGGATGGCATCCACAACATCAGGGTTGGTGGTAACTGAGGACACCAAATCCTTAGTTTGTTTGACTCCTTCCTGATTGTTAAAGCCAATAGAACAGCGGAGAATGGTCGGCATTCGTTGATAAACTGTCGCATTGCTGTCATTGGCTAATGCTGGCGCCGTGACAAGATAAATGTCATAACCAATGTTGGATAAAACATTTGTGATATTAAAGGTCACTGAGTGGTTGCCGCTGGTACGGGTCGGTTCAAATTCCACAAATTCATTCCGTGAGACTTTATTGTAGAATGCATTGTCAGCTTCCACTCTGAGCCTCTTCGGTATGATGGTGGCTTCTCTCTCTCCTGTGCTTGAATTGACAGCAGTACTTACCTCACGTATGGCATTGTAATTCTCTGCCTCAATAATACGGGTTTGGAAGAATGTCTGGTCTTTCAAAATCTTCCAGTCATCTGCTTTCAACATCGTTCCGTTGCTACAGGCAATGTTGGTGGCACCGGTCATGATTCCAGATGGTGACTGCAAGGGGTTGAAATACTCGTAATAATGCAGACTGTCATTGCCCCATTGTCTCAATCTGGTCGTTCCGTTGGGAGAGGTGTTGGTTGAGATGGCGGAGTCGCGAAGGGCTATATCACTGTTGAATGTACGGCTGAAAATCGTTCCTTGAGTAATGGCAAGGCGGGTGTTGGTGTATTGGATGGAGTCGCGATACCTGACAGTGTTGTCATAGTTGAAATAGTCGGAGTACTCTTCCAATAATTCGCGCCATACCTTGTTGGTGGGAGCTATCATGATATAGGTACTGTCCTCTGAACTCAAATTGGCAGCAAGGAATTTGCTACCGTACAAATCGTTCTGCATACGGAACACAGAGTCGAGGTAGATGGTTTTGCCGTCTACAATACCGCCTGGTACACTCTGGTTGGCTTGGAATTCGGAACGGTAGAACATCTTATTGTAGAAGAAATTCTTCAGACTGTCCAGGTCGTTGTCCTTCCGCAGATACTCAAACAGATTGGAGGAGAATTGCACTTTGTCTGCTACAGTGAAGAGAATACCATTCTTATAATGAAGATTGGATGTCAAAAACTTGCTGTTGTCAATCCCGTCGGGTTTCAGTATGGCATACTTGCCGTTCATCAGCGTGATGGAATCTTCGCCCGAACTGGATACAGAGTGGTTGTATAAGGCTATGTGGTTCTGGATAAATTCCTTGATGGTGGAATTCTCATTTTCTTCCACATCACCTTTTTCTTCATTGTAGGCTGCTATCAATGCATCAGCCTCCTCTGAAGAGAAACTGGCATTGGTGGGAGCAAATACAGTAAATACCTGACTGCCGGCCAATGACTTGTCGTAACCACAAGCTTGAACGACCTTCGCAAAATTGCTTAGATTGTTGTCGCTCTTGATGGCATCCCAAAGTGTACCGTCAAGGGTTCCTGTAACCCCTGAACCATTGTAATGCTCATCCCATTCGTCACTGCAAGCCGTGAGTGTCAGGGCTGCAATGGCCAGCCCTAACACGGTCTTGTATATGTTGTGTCTTTTCATAACTGTCGAAATTCAAATGGTGAATCGTAATATCTGTTGATGATTAGAGATCGTCCTCCATCTCACCGTCACTGTCCACACCATAAACACTCTTGGGTACCATTTCCAGATAGTCAAGCATGAACTCATTGTTGTTGCCCTGCTTGCCGTCTGATGCTACGCGGAAACGGATATAGTGGTCTTTGGTGGCATCCATGTAGGTCTGACATAGGATACGGCGATAGGTACGCTCATTGCCCACAAAGAAGAACTTGTCGGAAGTGCTGAAATGGAATATTGAGCGGGGTGCGCGATAGGCACCAAGGTTCTTCAGCAGCTTTTGCTCTTCCGCTTTCTCCTCATCTGTCATCTTGTCATAGGCTCCGGGACCCTCGTCGGTGACGAAACGGTCGCCAATATACATCTCGGAATTGAGATACTTGGTCATGTCAAGAGGAATTCCCTGGGGAACACCGTCGAAATAGACTTGCATCACACCACGGGTCTCTATGGCACAGAATCCTAAACGGATCTGCCAGTCGCCACTATAAGGAATAGGTGGTAGACGGAAGGTGAAGTCGTAGTCACCAAAAAGGTTCCATTCATCACCTTGCCATGACCAGAAGTTGATGTGAGGCCGGCGAAGTACGACATAGCAGTTGCTGAAGGTGACACCATCCAAATACCCCAAGGGGAAGTAATAATTGCGGCCGTTTTTCGGCGTGGCGGAATCATCTGGACGGGATGCATCATCATCCTTCGTCGGGTCACCCTCGAAACGAAGACCATTGGTCATCACTTCCGGGAAGACGGTGGAGAAGTCCATACGGATACGCATGTTCTGAACTTTATTCTGAACATCATAACTGAAGGCCACAATGTCGTCAACATAGAAATAGTGGCCGTTGAGACCGTCATGGATGACATCACTCTCAATTGTGGCGTCAATATGTGAACCTTCTATCTTGTAGGTATTATCATAGCGGCGGTTGATATAACGTTCGCCACGGGTGCCATTGCCAAGATAATCGGCCAACGTGAGCTTTTCTACCTTAATCATCGTATGAGGAAGAAGTGTCTGGAACCAGTCTACTGGGTTGATGAGGCTTTCCTCAAAACCAAAAGCACCATTCACCTTGCCGATGTTGACATCCATTGGTGTCAGGTCGGACGTTCCTGCGGTATAACGGGTCAGTATGTGATACTGCATGTAACGATGGAGCGGGTTGATGCTGTCGGTCAGATGGTCAAAACTATGACCTTCCTTGCTCACATCTTCGGGATAGACAGGGTCATAAAGTTCACAGGCCTTATTGTAAAGGGCATGGAGGTCGCCTTTGGCTATGCCGTATTTAGATTCCAGCAATTCATCGGGTTCCACAAAGACGGTATAACCATATTTCTTCGTGTCGGGCACCCAACCCACCTCGTTCCAGGTATGTGATTTGTAGTAATAACGTGGATAAGCGGTGCGGTCATAGCTTTCGTCTTCCACTTTCATGATTTCACTGATTACATCAGTGGCCAAAAGTGCATTGTAGAAAGTGCTGATTCTTGGATTGTCGCGCAACAAGTCGGAAATATAGTTGTTGGATTTCTCTATGACTTTGTCAATGGGTTGCATGACACCATTCTCTACGGAGTCGTCCTGCAACTCAAACAATATCTTTGAAACACCTTCCAAATAGATGACCGCATTGTTGTTCTCGTCAAAGCCTGAGGAGGTGGCGATGTAGCGGCCAAGCATGTTGGCGGTCGGCAGACGGTCCTGGCTCATCTCTATCGTGGTGTACATGTTGTTCACCAAATGTGTGCGGGCTATGGTATCACAGTCGGCGTCGGTCAAGTCGGAAACGGAGGACTTGCCGATACTTGAGAGATAGTTGTTAACGGCATCATTTGATGGTACGAAACACGTGTAATGACCGTATGTGGAGAGAAGGTCCATCAGACCTGCACGCTCCACAATGTCCTTGAACTCGCTGTATTGTTCACGGTTCTTTAAGTAATCGCTCGCCATCTCACCAGTAAAGGTGACGAAATTCTCACTGCTGGGCTCATCGGAGCAGGAAGACAGCGATGGAGCAAGCAATGTGGCGAAGCTGATTACACAGAGAATATTGTATTTCAAACTTTTCATAATCGTAGGTTGATGGGGGTTATTCATAACTTTCATTCTCACCACTGCTGAAAGCAGGATTCTGTACTAAGTTCTTGTTTACCTTCAATTCATCAAAATTGTAGGGCCAATAGATAGCGTCCATCTTTGTTAACTTGTTGCCTATCAAGGCAGAACCTGTGCTTACTTTTTGAAGTGCAGCCTGTGTCAATACTGTGGTATTGCCGTCTCGGCGGGAGCGGCGCACAAGGTCATACCAGCGCTTGCCTTCAAACATCAGTTCGCGTTGGCGCTCTCTCATCACCAGATTTTGCATCTGTTCTTTGGTCAGATAGTCTCCTGCTACCAGTGTGTCCACAAGAATGTTTTGGCAATGTGAACGCTTGTTCACCGCATTGACCAAATTAAATGCTTGTTCAAGTATTGGGGTGTTGTAGGCGATGACTTCTTGTTCACTGCCGTCACGGAGAAGTTGACTGAGTGCCTCTGCTTTAAGCAACATAATGTCCGAAAGACGATAGATAATCCAATTGGAACCATTGTCCTGATACGTATCTCTACCTATTACATATGTCGGCCACTTAGAACCATAACTGATAGATAAATCGGATTGAATGACAGAAATATCAAAACTGGAAGCACCATATTTCTTGATGCTCTTAGAGCTGGCGCTACAATTGAGATACATACGTCCGTCCCATTTCTTGGTCTTGTCATCAAATACTGTGCGGCCACTTGTCTTGTCGATGTCAGAAAAAATATAGTCTGACGGTGCCAGATAGCCTACTTCGGTAGTAGCACTGCCATAAAGCCATCCAACAGCTGAATTGGCTGGCATAGCTTGCGACCTTGGAGCATCGCTGAAGATTAGTTGGAAAATAATCTCTTGTTGGTTGATTTCTTGGTTCTCCAAGGTGAACATTGCGTTATAGGCTCTTCCGTACATATTCGTCTGATAGAGATTCGACAACAATGGATAGCCATTGGTACGGTTGTCGTTTTCGGAAGAACTGTTCCGGTTGGCTGAACGGTATTCTTCGGCCAACCGCTTCTTTGATTCAATGACCAAATCAGCATAACGGATACAATTGTTATAATCTTGCTTCCACAGATACATCTCACACAACATGGAGTAAATCGCATCTTGGGTGATGCGGCCTGTCTGATAAGCGGGCTTTGTCGTTGGATAACGTTTCAAAGCCATATCCTTCACACTCTCCAAATCAAAAATCAGTGAGTCGAGCACTTGGTCAAAAGTGGAGGCGGGTAAATCCATCTTTTGGTCGTCATCGATATATGCCTCACGGGAGAACGGCACGTTGCAGAACGTACGTATCAGATAGAAATAGCAGAGTGAACGAAGGGCGGTCATCTCAGCTATGGTGGCATTCAGTTCACTCTCTGTATAACCAGGGTCGAGGGAAGCCACTTGAGGAGCATATTTGATGACGGTATTACAACGGTTGATAACATTGTAAAAATCCACCCACGACGTATAGCCATTCTTGGCGGTGATGTTCTCATTCAAGATATTCATCAGGTTGCCGTCTTGGTCAATATTCGTTCCTGGTGACATATTGTCGCTTCGGGCTTCTCCCCAAATAATCATACGGCGGATACAGCTTTCTGATTGGAGACCAGAATAGCATCCGGACACAATTCCATCGACGTCAGCTTTCTCGGTCCAGAATTTCTCCAACACAATTTCTGTGCGGGGCTCTATCTCCAAAAAATCTGAGCAGCCTGACAGGAGAAGGGCGGTAAGGGGAATGACTAATAATGAGGTTAACCCCTTAAACTTATTATATATAGTATTTGCAGTCATGATCTTTTCCTTTTTGTTTATTCTCATAACGCTTGATTAGAAGTCCAAAGTGATACCTAATGTATAAGAACGCGAGCGTGGGGTCTGTGCCCAGTCGATGGCTGGAGCATAACCGGCTGCAGATATATCGGGGTCTACGCCAGAGTACTTCGTGAGTACGAAGGGGTTGTTGGCACTGGCATAGAATGACATCTTGTTCATACCCACATATTTGAGAAGCTTCGACCTCCATGTGTAGGATAACTGGGCATAACCCATACGGAGGTAACTACCATCTTCCACAAAACGGTCGCTGACCAAAGAGTTGTAGTTGCTTCGGTCGCCAAACATGGCGCGTGGGATGCTTGTGACGTCTCCCTCCTTGCGCCAACGATAGTTCACAGCCTGGCTTTGGTTGTTGTTGCCTATCATGGATTCGGCATTCAGACGAGCCATGTTGATGATTTTGTTGCCATAGCGGTAAGTGAACTGTGTCGTAAGGCGCCAGTCCTTATATTGGAAAGTAAAACCGAAACCACCAGTCAGTTTGGGGAGTGAGCTACCCAAATAGACGATGTCGAGGGCATTGATCTGGCCATCGTGATTCACATCCTCATAGATGGCGTCACCACCGGAGAAACGATAGTTGCGGCCGCTTCCATCGTTGGTGTAGTTGTACATCATACGGACAGGATTGCCTTGGGCATCACGAATGATCGAACCTTCTGAATTGATGGCGATAGGAGCTGTCTTACCGCTTGCAAGGAAAGCATTCTGCTCTTCTGCACTCAACTTGATGAAGGTGTTGTAATTGTATTGGTAAACACCTTTGTATCTGAAACCGTAAATGGCACCAAGTGGGTTGAACAACTGGACGCGTTGGAGTGTTTCGGCATTGTTGTATCCGAAGTTGGAGTTGTAGTTGTTGAGAACATACTCGTCCATCTCAAGGATTTCATTGCGGTTGTTGCCGAAGTTCACGTTGAGGTCCATGATGAAATCACCCTTCTTGATTAGACGGTTGGTGTTGATATGGAATTCCCAACCGGTATTCCTCATCTTGCCACTGTTCCGGTAGGGGACATGGGCATAACCTGAATTGGAAGGAATACGGAAATTGGATATCAGCATGTCCGTAGTCGTGCTGCGGTATCCTTCAATACTCATCGTCAGACGTCCATCAAAGAATCCTAAATCCACACCGACATTGTAGCTGGACATGATTTCCCAACGTAGGTCGGTCAAACGGATGTTGAGGGGTGCCATGGCGGCCATGTCCAGATAACGTGAAGTGGAACCGTATTTAGAGGTGTAGAGATAATTGCTGCCTGGCTGGTTGCCTACACGGCCCCAGCTGGGACGAACCGCAAACATGGACAGCCATTTCCGGGTTGGTTTCATGAATGGCTCATCACTGATAATCCACTTCAAGGAGAAAGAGGGGAAGTAACCCCAGCGGTTATTGGGACCAAATTTCGTGGTACCATCAGCACGGATGGTGAAGTCGGCAATATAACGCTCCTTGTAGGCATAGTGGGTAGAGAACGTATAGTAGAGTGAACGCCACTGGCTGTATCCGGAAGACAAACCGTTGATTCTACCACCTGCGTCAGGACTGGTGATGCCACCCGACGGGTTGCCGCTGCCTTGGGTTCCCTGATTGGTGGAGGAACCGGAGGTCAACTCCATTCTTATCAATGACATCAAAGAGTGGTCTTTATTCTTGAATGCAGGAATGAAGGTGAGGGTCTGTTTTGTGTTGAACGACACACTCTTGGAAGAACCTGAGTAACTGTTGTTCAAACCACTGGTCCAACTGGTGGTCTGCAACTCCTGGGGATAGAACTTGTCATCGTATTGGTTGTAGATGTTCATGTACATGGACCCACGCCAATTCAACTGTGTATGATCATAGTCTGTTCCAAGCAGTTGATAATTGATGACCAATTCGGGTGACATGTCGTATGTGCGGCGCTGGTTCTTGGCCAGATAAGCTGATGCAACTGGGTTCACCAAGTTCTTCTGGTTGTTGTCGAAGACATAGGTGGCTGACTGAAGCATGTTGTAATACGTGTCCGTGTCCTCACCTGTGACAGGATCTTGCTCATAAATACTCATGTTAGGCATCTTGCGCAGGGCTATGGACAACAAGTCATCGTAGTTCATGTTGTTCTTCGTATAGGTCAATGCGAAGTTGGTGCTTACCAAAATACGGCGGCTCACATTGTAGTCAAGGGCCACACGGGTGGAGAAACGATTGAGCTTCTGCTGGATGATGACACCCGTTTCATGGTCAAAACCACCACCTATACGGAATGAGGCCTTCTCACCACCACCACTCACAGTCACATAGTGGTTTTGGCGTAAACCCCATTGAGTGACGGCTTCGCGCCAGTCTGTATTGTTGTTGTATTGCTCATATTCTGAGAACGTAGGGTCATAATTGATTTCCGAAATAGCGGCAGAAGCATTGTCATCCTGACTCGGGTTGAAGTACGACTCTTTCAAAAGCATGGTGTAGTCGTCACCATTGAGCAGATTATAACCCTTGGGGAGATAGGTTCCCGTAAGTTTCAGTGAGTAGGTGAGTTTGGGAGGACCTGCCACACCACGTTTTGTCGTGAGCTCAATCACACCATTACCGCCAAGTGAACCATACAAGGCTGTGGCTGCGGCATCTTTGAGCACGTTGATGCTTGCGATGTCCTCAGGGTTGATGTTCAAAAGCTCGGCGAATTTCTCATTATTGGCAGAGGCAAGGTCGAAATTGTCCAGATTCACTTCGCGGATATTGCTGTCGACAACAATCAGAGGATTGGCATTCGTCAGAGTGGATAGTGATGAGGCACCACGAAGGCGCATCGTACTGCCGGAACCCAGGTTTCCTGAGTTGCTGATGATGTCAAGACCGGCAATACGGCCTTGAAGAACCTCGTCTACAGATGTGATACCAAGTCCCTCGAACTCCTTCATCGACAAACTTTGGGTGGCAGTCGATAGCTCACGCTCTGGGATAGGGAGTGAGTTACCGCGGGCACGGCGTTTGGATACCACCGTTACCTCCTGAAGGGTCGTTTCCGACTCCATCTTGATGTCATAGGTGGTCTTGTTGATGGGAAGGGTCACGGTCTTCAGTCCTACGTAGGAGAAACGTATCTTGTCTTTCTCGTTCTGAATCTTCATCGTAAAGTTACCATTCAAGTCGGTAATGGCACTCTCGATAATACGGCCATTGGCATCTATCTCGCAAACCGTGGCGCCAATAAGCGGTTCCACATCATCGCTGACAGTACCATGAACCGAGGTGATCTGGGCTTTTGCACTCATGGCAAATGTGGCCAGAATCAGGGTCAGTATGATGGAATGCAGTTTTCTCATGGATTATTTCCTCCTTATCTTATTAAGTTGCTGTCTCCATGGTTTCATGTTCTGATACATCAGGCAGTCATCTATTTGATGGACAATGGCATCGGAGGCCATGAAGATGGTGGTATTATTGCCCGAGATGGCTCCTCTGAACCAATAGTCACGGCAAATCTGATTGTAGAGACCTTCATTCTTTACAACCCTGCGGACATTACCCATGACATCGGTAATCGTTAGTTGACCGCCAGAGGCATTGGAAGCCAGGGGGAAGAAACGGCCTGTTTCGGGATTTCTGAGCATGCTCTCAAAAACATTCGCATCGCTGCCGGTATCCGAAGCCATGTTGATGGCGATACTGTGGTCCTGTACGTGATAACGGACAAAGTCTACAATAATGTTTTTGATGACTTTCTGAGCGCTGTCTGCCAACTCTTCCGAACCCCACACTTCTTCAGTCTGTGCCTCATAGTCCTCCCAAGTGGGAAGGAGACCTTGGTCGATTAAGCGCTGTATGGCTTCGTTTGTGGGAACATAAACGGTATAGTTGTAGTTGTCAAACAGACGGAAGTTCTTGCTGCCGAGATCGGGGAGACCTGAGTTAAACGTATTGCTCAGTTTGTTAATCATCAGTTCACTACCATCATAGTCTACCAATCCAAAGAATGTGGAGAATGCTGGATTGTTTTTGAGTATCAGGTATAGAGAATTCTGAGCACTGAGCGGCATGCGGTCGTTGAGCTGATAGGATTTACCATTTGTCTTGGTGTAGATTTCCTCGTTGTTGACAGGCAACTTCACATTGTTGTGCTCGATATCCCATCCTCCAGAGAATGCGATACGACCATCGGAGGTGCGGGATACACGGAGGAGGGTTCCGCCTTTGGATTTGTAATACTCATGGCCATCTTCCACATCACCCACAATGATGAGCTGGTCCAGCAACCTCTTCAGACGGTCTTTGATGACTTCGTTGGAAACGATAGCTTGTGTACGGGCACCCTTGGTGATTACACCATTTTCGTCAATCGTACAAGTGAAACGACGGGCCTGTACACGTTCAGCAGTTGGTTTGGTACGGTCGTAATAGAACTCTATCAACGAGCCAGACTCCATGCCAGTGGTGTTCTCGTAGCGTCCATAGAACGCAGGGTCTATGTACCAAATTCTTCCTTCGTGAGGAATGGGAGAATT
>CACXDY010000216.1 GCA_902766505.1 uncultured Prevotellaceae bacterium | reverse complement strand
TCACAACCACCTAAATCCTCCTTGTCCTAAGGAGGACTTCGACCTCTCTCCCAAGGCCCTCTCCCCTGACCAGGGAAGAGGGATGCAGCCGCGCCTACTCGGCACTCGTTCACTAAGGTACCGCTCCCTTAGAAGCGGTCGCGGTGCTCTTATTTATGTTCGCTTCGCTCACCTTGGCTCGGGGTTAACTTTGCTGCGCTCGTTATGGGTTTTGTTTGCTGCGCTCGTTATTTGGGTTTTGTTTTAGCGGTTTTTGTGCTTGATGTACCACTTGTGGGTGAAGGCTACGTAGAGGAGGAGGGAGATGGCATCTATGGCTAAGGCGATGAGCATGATGTGGCGGGTGGAGTAGCCGGCCCAGAATCCGAGGGCGAGACCTAATGTGATGCCTGATTCCCATGCGAGGAAATATGAACTTTGTGAGGTGCCTCGCTTACAGTGCTGACTCAACTTGATGAAGAAAAGCAGGAAACGGGAACCTATCAGTCCGGCAGCCAACCCTACGAGGATGGGCACGGTGGCCGTCTGCCCCTGATTGGAGAGCATCAGCAACAGGGCAAAACCCATCAGAATGAGTCCGCAAACCGTCTCACTCATCAGTTCCGCATTGACGAAGACATGCTTCTCGGCCAAGATGGCTAAGAGGAAGCCTATCATCATCATGGCGAAGAACGACATGTTGGTCAACTGCAGCGACAAAATCAAACCTATGACTGACGTGATGAGCAGAAGATTGATGAAGAGCATCCATGATTCGGGCAGCAAGAACCTGTCGAGACTGAACACCCGCACATTGTCCTCGGGGGTCCGGAAAGGGAAGTCGACCAAGAAGATGAGCAGTACCGCCACGGCATCGAGCGCCAAAGCCGTCCACGCCATGGTATGCAAACCTGCGAAAGAATAGGTGACAAGTGCGGCCACGGGACCCAAAGACACGGCAAACCGCCCAAACCAGGCCGTGGCGTAATTGGCCTCGGTACGTTGGTCAGCCTCGGTGGTGTCGATAATCAGGGTGCTGGTCAGCACCATCTGCGCAAGTCCGAAAGCAGCGCCTGAGGCGAGTCTGATTCCCGCCAGCCACTCATAGGTGAGATTTCCCCCGAAGGAAGTGATGAGGTAAGGCAGGGAGAAACAAATGGCCAGGAGCAACATGCAATTCAAGCAAACCCTGTTGCGCCTTTTCCGCTGCACCAGATAGGAGCAGAAGCCCCCGAGGCAGAAAAGTCCGATGCCAAAGGCAGCCGTCACAGTGGCCATCTCCCTTGCGTTCATGTCCCATGCGAGCATGATGCGGTAGATATAGAAAAACTGGACATACACCGCCATGGACACCAATAATTCGGCGAAGGCGAGCATCCAGAAATCCCTGTTCCACAGCCTCACATGTATGGGCGTATTCTGCGTATCCATCAATTGTTTGTTTTAGTAGTATTGTTGCGCTCTCTGAGCAGTTTTTCACACTGGAGGATATCCAGGTGCGTGTAATCCGGCACCACCACGTCGCAGAGGGGTGCGATTTTCTCCGCCGGATTGGTCGTAGAAAGCCCCACGACCACCATGTCGGCCGACCGTCCCGACTTTATGCCATTGAAACTGTCCTCAAAGACGACACATTCGCGGATGTCCGCCTGCAGCCGTCGGGCAGCCTTCAGATAACAGTCTGGCGAGGGTTTGCTCTCGGTGAAATTCTCCGCCATGAGCATCTCGTCGAAGAGTTCAGCCACCTCGGGTCTTGCCCTGAGCACCGCATCCATTTTCATCTTGTTGGAACTCGTCACCAGCGCCGTTTTCACACCATGGTCTCTGAGTTGCTGGACAAAAGAAGGAAAATCCTTGACATAATCATAACTCATCTGCCCCTCGAACTCATCGAGGCGGGTCACGATATCCCGCTGAGCATCAGTCATACCGTTGAAATGCCCATCGAAAATCTGAGTCAGTGTCTGTCCCTTGATCATGTGCTCCAGTCCGGGAATCTCGGGGTGATATTGCCTGCACACACTGCCCCAGAAGACAGAATATTGGGGCTCTGTATCGAACACCACACCATCGAGGTCGAAAAGTGCCGCTTTAAACATGGTCGAGTCATCTCTTTGATTCATGGTGCAAAAGTAGTCATTATTGGCGAGAAAAGCAGTGAGTCGAGGTCAAAAAATCACGATATCGTTCATAGAACGATGAAAAAAGGGGTGAAACAATCACCAAGGTAACGAAAAAATGCGTAACTTTGGAGGCAAAACTGGACAAAACCACCTAATGAAATGAAAAATTGTTTACATTTTTTACTCTTGCCCCTGTTGTTGGGACTCGTCCAAGCCGTTGATGCGTCGGTGGTCACCATCGACATGTCGGCACAAGGCTACTCCAACTCACAGTCGGTCAATGGTAAGAGCATCACCTCCGGCGATGCAACAGTCACATTCTCCAAAGGGAGTGGCAGCACCGCACCCGCATATTACACCACAGGAACAGCCGTAAGAATCTATGGAGGCAATACGCTGACCATCTCCACAGGAGAAGAAATGAACATCAAAAAAATCGTGATGACCTTCGCCAGCGGCTCTTCATACCAGCCATCCAACGAAACATTCTCTGTCAACACAGGCAGTGCCACGGCAGGTGCGACAACCACATGGACAGGAGAAGGCGAAAACATCGTGATTACCCACAATGCCACGAGCGGACATTGGCGGTTGAAGACAATGCAGATAACGATAGAATCCAGTGTGACTGCCGTGGCCGTCTCCTCCCTGAGAGATCTCCGTGCCCTTTCCAACGGCACCCTCGCCGAACTGACCCTTGGGCGCGACAACCAAGGCCTGATAGAATGGGTATATGAAGGCGACGACACCTATGCCTTTGTGCGCGACAATAACAGTGCCGTCCGTTTTACCAATTTCCTCCCCGACGACAGAGGTTGGCACACCGTCCGCGGCGGAGCGCTGATAGGTACCGTGAAAGGCATCTACAAATTGAACCAGGGCATGCCGGAATTCACCGTCAAGCCAAGTGGTCCTCATCGGTCGATGGCCGACTCCATCTTATGTTTGGACAACTGGCACACCCCTACCCCATTGGTCAAATTGTTGGCAGAGTTGGACAACAGGACCTATCGAGCCAACTATGTTAAAGTGCAAGAAGTCAGCATTTTCGAAGAAGACGGCTACTACTACATGGAGCAGGGCGACCATGAATTGCCCATGAGCGACCCGTTCGGCATTAATGCCCAGCTTCCCACCAACCTGGAAGGCCGTTCCTACAACATAGAAGGAATATTGGGCGTCACTGAGGATGGTTTGAACTCGGAATTGTATATCACATCCGTTGAAGAGATTATCCCCACGCTTGCCTTGGCTGAAGACGCCTATACCAATCTCATCAATATCAACAACTATGACGGCAGGTTAGTCAATGTCACCCTCAGCCGTCAGATGGTGACAGACACATGGAACACCCTCTGTCTGCCTTTCGACATCTTTGATTTCTCCTCCATTGTCTCCTCCTCACGCTTGGCAGAATTCAGCGGTTACGATGCTGCGACCAACACGCTGGAATTCAATTCAGTGGAGAATCTGACAGCAGGTCTGCCCTATTTGGTTTATCCCGAGGAAGATATCGACGACATCGTGATTCAGGGAGCTCTCATCAACAGCGAGCTGACCCCAGTGACCTATGGCACCTACGACATGGTGGGTATTTTCACTCCCACCACACTGTATGCCGGCGACAGGAGCGTGCTGTTCTTAGGCAACAACAACACCCTCTATCATCCAAGCGTGACCAATGACCTGAAAGCCTTCCGCGCCTACTTCAAGACGGCCACGGAACAGTCGGCCAACATCTGCATCGACGGTATAGTCAGCGACATACACAGTGCGGAACTCGACCAGCCTGTCAATGGCGGTCCTCTCTACAACATCAGCGGACAGTTTGTCGGCTCCTCTCTTGAGCGTCTCCCCAAAGGCGTATACGTAAGCAGTGGCAACAAAGTTATCATCAAATAAGCGGAGGAAAAGACAATGAAGAAACATATCATCCTGTTCGCCACTCTTTTGCTCTCGCTGACCGCAATGGCCCAAGAAGAGCAGAAAGACACCATCATCATCACGCTGAACAACGGAACTGAGGTGCGCTATACGTCTGACGAGTTCGATCGTGTTCAAGTCATCTTCAACCTCCATTACGGAGTCAAGGTCTATCTGAAGGACGGCAAGTCGAAAGACTACTTGGCCAGCCAGGTGGTCTATGCCAAATACCAGGAGGGCGGAACCGTCATCACCGACAGGAACGTCAACCGCAACCTGTACCGCGCGAAACTGTTGGAGTATCCCCATTTGGCTGCCGATTCCACGATGAACCAACTCATCATCAAGTCGACACCCGACTACGGCATTACGTTCAGTGTGGAGTGGAGTTATGCTGACAAGGCCAACCGCTGGACCTGCTACCAGATGCATTCGGGAAACACCTACAAGAAAGTCACCCGCAGTGACGACCCATTTAAACCCGACCCAGAGATTCCTTCTCAATACCAAACCGTTGTTAATAACTATAAAAATTCTGGTTTCTCGAAAGGACACTTATGTCCATCCGCTGACCGCTTATGTAGCTTAAATCAGAACGAACAAACGTTCTACCTCAGCAATATCCAACCCCAATGGCAGCCTCACAATGGTGGTTTATGGCTGAGGATGGAGAACAAAATCCGCGACTGGGCCGATCAATGCGATACGCTTTATGTTGTGAAAGCGGCCACCATCCGAGCTGACCAAATTTACGAAGAGAGATGCCACGGCAAGACCGATGCAAGCCTTCCTGTTCCCAAATACTTCTACATGGCCTTGCTGGCCTACAATAAATCGACCGATAAATACGAAGCGATAGGACTGTGGACCTTGCATCAGAATTCCTGGGACAACAACACGAATCTTGGTGATTATGCCATCACCATTGATCAGTTGGAAGAACGCACCGGCATAGACTTCTTCTGCAATTTGCGGGATGACTTGGAGGATCAGGCGGAGCGCAAAATAGACCTGGATTGGTGGGGGATTACCACATCGAAATAATTAGCCGTTGACAGGGGTGACAGGGGACAGGACAGTGGCATCATGGAAATCGATGCCGATGACTTGCCCCCTGTCACGCCACCGACATGCCCCGCCCTTGCACACCTCGCCCTAACACGCCCCGCTCGCAGAACCTTACCACGCCTGCCTTTCACCTCATGCCGGTTTTTTTTCTCTCGCGCGCGTATGATGGGGTGATTTTTCTTTTTTTTGTTTTTTTTCTTTTTTTTGTTTT
>CACXDY010000215.1 GCA_902766505.1 uncultured Prevotellaceae bacterium | reverse complement strand
GCGCACCAGGTGGTACACATTTCCTTTCTTGTCGGTTCCCCTGGCGATTTCCGCCATACGTCCGGTTTTGGCTTTGTCGCCTGTGGGCAACACACCTCCTGCAAGCAAGCCAACCATCTGCTGGAACACGCTGTCGGACACGGCACGGATGGCGACTGCAGGCGTGACGATATTGTTCTGTACCACGCCGATGTAAAGGTCGGCTGGAGCGCCTACCATTGTGCCACCCGTACTGGTCTTGATATCCTCGGTGGCTGTCATGGTGTAATTGTAGGCTCGGCTGCCGCTGCCATTGAAAGTGAAGTCATTCGAATACGCCGTTTCGGTCTTTGCATCCTGGATGACGCCATAGGAGGGACCAAAACCACCAGGGGGGGAGGTGGTCGTCACTCCATAGTAATTGTTCATTCCAGTGCCGGAGCTGAGGTCAAGAGTGATGCCTGCCGACCATTTCATGTCCATGGTGTAGGAATACTTCAGTGTGGAGCCCTTTGACAGGGTGGCATAACTGCCGCCGCCTGGCGGGTCGCGAAGGATGTCGACCAATGTGGGCTTCTCTGAGTTGAGTATGTCTTTCGCACCTGGTATGGCGTATAGGTTGAGGATATAGGCCTCAATGGGTTCTGCCTCGCAGGTGAGTCCATTAATCTCCAATGTCATCGTGACGTTGCGCAAGGCATCATTACTCGTAAGGTTGTATGAAATCTGCGATGCCTTCAAGTTGACGTAGCCTATTCCTTCGCTATCAAGCTCCACCTTCTCACTGTGTGTGGAACTTTCCATGCTATTGTGGATGGTAACAGTGCCACCATTGAGTTTCACCACATCGATGGTGTCGCTGCGCTGGTTGTTGTTCCAGTAATAGCGCTCCTGGGCCGACAGCTGGAAGGCATAGGGGCGGTTGATGTTGAACACTGGATGGCCAAAGGTGTATTTTGTCAGCACTTGCTCTTTGACAACGTTGTTGACCTTCACTTTTACCGTATCATTATAGGCGAGCGGGACGATTTCCTTGTCACCGCCCTGGTTGTATGCAGTGTAGTTCTTGTCGCCAAGGTAGTCGAAATTATCGTAGTTGAGCTGTGTGTAACGCAGTTCTATAGGTGCGTGGTAGATGCACTTGTAGATGCCATTGTATCTCACATTGGGATTGGTGACGTTGATGCCGTCGATGTCTTGCCATGAACCGTTGTAATTGTCGGTATGCAGGGTGAGCGAGTCGGTCAGGTCGACCACTTCACTCGCCTTACCATCCTGGAAGAGTGTACCGTAACCATTGCAGTATGCCTGCTGCACTTTCCATTTCACGGGCGGCAGCATGAGGGTGAACTCACCAGTAGTCTCATCGGGGTTGACCACCATGCGCTTGCGGTAGAAATGCACTTTCGTCACGTACTCGGCTTTACTGCTCTTGTGCCCATTGACAAACACCGTATCGCGCTCCGTAAGCAGAGGATTGAGGTTGTCGTACACCAAACTTGATGTGTTGTCGCCCTCCAGCGTGAGGACCATTTCCAGGTCGGTGCCAAGGTTGTTGCGCGAGAGGCTGTTATCCAAAGGAAGATCGCCCTGGATGTCGCCACCTGCCATACGTCCCACCAACTTCACCTTCGTGGCATCATAGAAGTGGACCTCCGAAAGCTTGTCGGTGAAATAATGCTCGTATTTTCCGTTGTTGACGAATATATGGCCATCTTTCTTGGAGACGATGGTCGTCTGCTGGTTGCCTATCACATAGAATGAGAACTTGCCGCTATGGTCGGTCTCAAGCAAGTCGCCTGTTGACGCATAGACATCATGCCCATTGACCGAGAAGTTGACTCCAGGGACGGGTATTGACGTGCCATCATACATCACATAGCCCGAGAAACGGTATCCCGAGACGACGGTGAAGTCTTCAAGTATGCAGTGGTTGGATGAATCGTCGAACGAGATGGTATTTGCTTTCTTGTCTTTTTCGAAAGCCAGACTCGAAGTGGATACGACAGCGACAGTGTAGTAGATTTTCCTCTGTCTCTTATAGGAGAGATTGTCCACCTTATAATAGCCTTTGTCGTCGGTTTCGGTAGTGCCTGCCAAATTGCCTTCAGAGTCGGTCACCGTGATGGTGAGTCCTGGGATGCCCGTTCCGTCGACAAAGCGTACATAGCCCTCCAGTAGTCCTGTATCCTTACATGAGCCGGTGATGGTGTCGGTGTATTCGAAATGGGTACCCTCGCAGTTCACTGCTGAGCGGACGAAATACTCATATTTTTCAAGAGGTGAGACATCTTTGTCCTCATAGGATGTGCCAATCACTTCGGGGGCAATGATATCAAATTTCGTTCCCCCCACTGTTTTTCGCAGTACTTGGCAGTAGTCCACTGCGCCGCCATCCAAATCCCAAGTCAGCACAACGCTGCTCTGAAGCTGACGTGCCTCAAGTCCTTTTAACACCTTGCCGGAAATCTCATAATAATATGTCGGACCCTCGACCACAAGTGACGAGAAGCGTTCGAATACGTATTCTATGGAATTGCTTATCTTGGGGTAGACATTGGGAGCCGTGCTGGAAGTCGTCCAGTATTCACCAAGAAGGCTGGAACTGATTGGGCGTCCCCTATACATAGTTGTGGACTGGGTGCTGTTTATCGATTTGTCGGCCGAATAAGTATAGCAGTTATCTGGTGAGCATGAACCTCCTATATTGATGGCATAAATCTGGCTATTGTTCGAAGCATTAATGACATTCATCTGGAATGCGAGGACAGAATTGATGACATGGCAATTCTCACCAGTTATGAAATAGCCACCAAAATTGAAGAAATCGTCGGTTTTCAAAGCCAACACATTCACCAAACAGTTCTTGATGGTCACATTGTTACCTTGCACAACCATGCCGGAAGCCAGCTTAAACTTCTCGAAAGAAACATTGACGACACATTTTTCAATAATGGTATTTGTGGCCGATGCCACCATTCCACTTAAAATAACTCTGTTGGTGAAATTGGCATTGACAATCAAAT
>CACXDY010000214.1 GCA_902766505.1 uncultured Prevotellaceae bacterium | reverse complement strand
GGTACGGTGGCCTGGATTTCCGACCGCTCGGAATTCACACCGAAGACCATCCTGACCGACGATGAGCGGGCCGACCTCGTGTATGCTGTGAAAGTGGCCGTCAAAAACGATGGGTTCATCAAGATTGGCATGTACGGAGAAGTGAAGTTCTAATCATAGGCATAAGGTGATAACTGTTCGACAATGAATGCGATAGAAGTAAGAAATGTTTCCAAGTCTTATGGCAAGGTGAAGGCACTCGACAATGTGTCGCTCACGGTTGCCAAAGGTGAGACCTTCGGACTCATCGGTCCCGACGGTGCCGGGAAAACATCGTTGTTCCGCATCCTCTGCACCTTGCTGTTGCCCGAGACAGGGACAGCAAGCGTGGATGGATTCGATGTGGTGTCCCAAATGAAGGAAATCAGGAAACGCGTGGGCTATATGCCCGGGAAATTCTCTCTCTATCAGGACTTGACGGTTATTGAGAACCTGACATTTTTTGCCACGCTTTTCGGCACAACCGTGGAGGAGGGATACGACAGCATCAAGGCCATCTATTCCCAGATAGAGCGCTTCAAAGACCGCAAGGCGGGGGCGCTCTCCGGGGGTATGAAGCAGAAACTGGCTCTCTCATGTGCCTTGGTGCATTCTCCCAGCGTTCTCTTCCTCGATGAGCCTACCACAGGAGTGGACCCTGTCTCACGAAAGGAATTATGGGAGATGTTGGGCGCTCTCAAGCAACGAGGGATTACCATCGTGGCTGCTACACCTTATCTCGATGAGGTGCGCCGTTGCGAACGTGTGGCTTTCCTTGACCATGGGGTGGTGAGGGGTATTGATACTCCTGACGTGATTCTCGACCGCTTCGGCGATATCTTCAATCCTCCTCCCATCGAAAGTGAGGGGAAGGAGGAGAAAGCAGAGGAGGAGAACATCATCGAGGTTTCTCATCTCGTCAAGGCATTCGGTTCTTTCCATGCTGTCGACGACATCTCCTTTACCGTCAAAAAAGGGGAGATTTTTGGTTTCCTCGGAGCCAACGGTGCCGGAAAAACCACAGCCATGCATATGCTGACAGGCCTCAATCAACCGACCAGCGGGACGGGCACCGTGGCCGGCTATGATATCCGTACAGGGTATGAACAGGTGAAGAAGCATATCGGATATATGAGCCAGAAATTCTCTCTCTACGAGGACCTGACTGTCGCCGAAAATATCCGGCTCTTTGCAGGCATTTATGGCATGAAAGATGATGCGATAAGAAAGAAAACGGATGAATTGCTCGAAAAATTGCAGTTCACGGACCATAAGAACGACCTCGTGGGGTCGCTTCCCCTCGGATGGAAACAAAAACTCGCATTTTCCGTGTCCATCTTCCACGAACCCAGTGTGGTGTTCCTCGATGAACCGACAGGTGGCGTCGACCCGGCTACCCGGAGGCAGTTCTGGCAACTGATTTACGATGCCGCCGAAAGGGGTATTACGGTATTCGTGACGACTCATTACATGGATGAGGCTGAGTATTGCAACCGTATCAGCATCATGGTCGACGGGAAAATCAGTGCGATGGGCACACCCGATGAATTGAAACAGAAATTCCAACTGCCGGATATGGACCATGTGTTCACATACCTCGCACGGCAGGCAAGAAGAAGCAGTGATTAGTCTATGAAACAGTTTGTCTCTTTTATCATCAAGGAAGCCAAGCATATCTTACGGGATAAGCGCACCATGCTCATCCTCTTCGGTATGCCGGTCGTGCTGATGCTGCTTTTCGGATTTGCCATCAGTACGGATGTCCGCAATGTGCGTACTGTTGTCGTCACTTCTTCCATGGACCATCTCACGCAGCAGGCGGTGGAAAGACTGGCTGCCTCTCCCTATTTCAAAGTGACCGCAACGGTAGGTACGCCGAAAGAGGCGGAACAACTGATTCAACACCAAAAGGCTGATATGGCCGTGGTGTTCGGACAGGATTTCGCCTCCAAGAAGAGTGGGGTACAGTTTATTGTCGACGGTGCTGACCCCAATATGGCACAACAGTGGACAAACTATGCCCTGGGTGTTTTTACCAATGCCTCGGCTGGGGTGGTCAATACCAAGATGTTGTATAATCCTCAGGTGAAGTCGGCCTACAACTTCGTGCCGGCCATCATGGGTATGCTGCTCATGCTCGTCTGTGCGATGATGACTTCCATCTCCATCGTACGCGAGAAGGAGAAAGGCACCATGGAGGTGTTGCTGGTTTCTCCTGTCAAACCTCTCATGGTCATCGTGGCCAAGATGGTGCCGTATTTTGTCCTGGCTTTTATCATCCTGATTACGATTATGCTGATGGGCCGTTTCGTACTCGAAGTACCTTTGCAGGGCTCTCTGTTTTGGATTTTTGCCGTAAGTACGATTTACATCATCCTGGCTCTTTCTCTCGGATTGCTCATCTCCAATATCTCCAACAGCCAACTCATGGCTTTGCTGCTGTCGGCCATGGTGCTCCTCGTCCCCATTGTGATGCTTTCGGGCATGATGTTTCCCATTGAGTCGATGCCCAAGATTCTGCAGTGGATTTCTTGTGTCGTTCCTCCCCGCTACTATATCGAGGCTATGCGGAAACTGATGATTATGGGTGTGGGTGTCAAGGACGTGCTGTCCGATGTTGCCATCCTCTCTTTATTCACGCTGCTGGTGCTCGTTGTCTCACTCGCCAAGTTCAACAAACGATTGGAATAGCCTATGACTTTGAAATATCTGATACAAAAGGAATTCCTGCAAATCAGGCGCAATCCGTTCTTGCCTAAACTCATCTTCGTCTTCCCCGTCATGATGATGTGTGTGCTGCCGTGGGTGATGAATATGGAGGTGAAGAATGTGGTGGTGGATGTGGTGGACAATGACCGCTCTACTCATTCCCAACAACTTGTTCACAGCATCGAGGCTTCCAACTATTTCATTTTCAATGGTCAAAAACCTACCTATCATGATGCGTTGAAGGAGATAGAACGGAGCAAGGCGGACATGGTGCTCGTCATCCCACAGAATTTCAGCCGTGACCTCGCTTCCGGGAGAATGCCTCAGGTGCTGATTGCCGCCAATGCGGTCAACGGAACGAAAGGGGCCATAGGAAGCGCCTATCTCTCGCAGATTGTTACGGCGAATGTCAGTCCCGATGTTGCTGCCATCCAGTCGAAAATATCCACCCTGTTCTTATACAACAAACGGCTCAACTATAAAGTATATATGATTCCGGCACTTTTCGCCATAGTCATGATGCTGTTGTGCGGTTTCCTGCCTACGCTCAATATCGTGGCAGAGAAAGAGGCTGGCACCATTGAGCAAATCAATGTCACGCCGGTGTCGAAATGGTCTTTCATCCTGGCTAAACTCATCCCGTATTGGCTCATCGCCTTTTTTGTCATCACGGTATGCCTCCTGTTCTCTTGGCTCATTTACGGCATAACGTGTCAGGGACCCATCCCGTTGGTTTTCCTCCTGGCCATGTTGTTGGCGCTGTTCTGGAGTTCCTTTGGACTGGTCATCAGCAATTATTCCGACACCATGCAGCAGGCCATCTTCGTCATGTGGTTCTTTGTCGTTTGCATGTTGCTGCTTAGCGGCCTCTTCACACCCGCACGTTCCATGCCTGACTGGGCATTTACGACGACCTACATCAATCCCATGCACTATTTCATAGATGCCATCCGCACCGTGTTCGTGCGTGGCGGTGGCTTTGCCAATGTTGCTCACCAGATGTTTGCACTCACCGTCATCGGTGCTGTGATGGGGGTATGGGCGGTGATGAGTTACAAGAAAAATAATTGATGTTGTCTTTCTTTGTACATGTATTGAACTGACTTTGCAGATTTTTCACTATTTTTGTGGTGTAAAACTTCGTACCGGCTTTATGGAGCCTCTCACAGGGGCTTCAACCATGCCGGGCGGGGGTGATTTTGTTAACAAATCATATTGTCACCATGAAATTATCCGCTCTCTTTTGGGGTGTCTTGTTTTCATCCCTCTGCCTGAATGCAACTGCTCAGGTGGAGCCTGTTAAAGCCAACCTGGACTCCATTGAGTATGTCGTCAAGGACGCCAAAGGTAAGGTCACATCGAGCGCAAGCACGAAATCTAAATTCTTTGGCCGCCATATCTTGGTCACTTACTATAATGTGGCTGAGAAATTCGACAGCGTCACCGTGATGGCCGAACAGCCTTTTCTCGATTCGTTGAAGACCCTCTTCAACCAGCATATCGAATGGTTGCACCCCGATGGAAAAATGACCCACAGCACACCGGGTAAAGGCGACCTGACTGTCTCTTTCTATAACAGAGCCCCTTTGCGCGTCGAGAAAATAACGATGGGTGAGGGTGTCAGGCAAATCCAGGAAGCCATCAAGAACTATGTCACCGGCCATCGGCCCGACAGGTCGATGACGCTGATTCCCGGTGCCATATCTGAGGAAGTGGTTTGGCAGGATGGAAGCGACGGCTTTAGCTATTATCCGCGCAAGGGAAAACAAGCCCGGAGATATAAGTTGGGCAACGATGAGGTGCTGGTCATCCGCAATGCAAAAACGGGAAACGTCACCGATGTGTATGTCCGCGAGCGTGATAATTGTTTCGCTGACATAGAGAATGGCCGAATGGCTGTCCTCGCCGGGGTCTATGAGAATGAGACGGGAAAGGCCGTGTTCGGAAAGGTACAAGACCCCGACAATCGATACAATGACAACGACCCTGGTTCTGATATAAGATTCTTACATAGGTATCATGATCACAACCGTTTTCTGTCGGATACCATCGAGTGGGGATTCAACCGTATACAGAGGGTTAAAGTTCCACCCGGTGCCCCTCGGGGATGGGGTGGCGCAGCCGCTTTTTCGGGACCTTCCACATGGGTTATCAAGTTCACCGATGACGGGCTGGCGGTGAAGGAAATCGGCCAGGGTGTCAACCGGCCCACTTATCCTGCTTTCGGCAAGGATTTCAAAATCCGCAAAATCCGAAGTCCCTACCTCCATTCTGCCGATTCGTGGGCCGTGGTGTCCGAGGAACCTATGCTGAGAGGACATTTGAAAGAGATGTCGGTGAAGATGTTGCGCACGATGCTCAGCCAACTCTCCCACCGCCACAAACTGGGCTCCCCTCTATCTGATTTGGAAAAGGTGAATAAATCGCTGATTGAGACAATCATCGCTGAGAAAACACCTAAAAGAAAGAAATAACGGATTGTAATCAATTTTTAATCATTTATAGACACATGAAATCGAAATCCTTTTTTACTCTGATTGTTTGTGTGGCTTTCTCCACCTTCTGTCTTAACATGGCCGCCAAGACTTCTCCACTACCAGGCTATGCTCAGTCGCTCAACTACAGCCGGCCTGCCGCAGGATGGCTGGAGGCTTTGCCTATCGGCAACTCTCACCTCGGAGCCATGGTTTACGGAGGTACCGACGTGGAGCAAATCCAACTCAATGAGGAGACGTTCTGGTCGGGCTCGCCTCATAACAACAACAGCAAGGAGGCGAAGAAACACCTGCAGGAGGTGCGCGACTCCATTTTTGCTGGAAAAGAGGAAGTGGCTGCCGACCTCATCAATAAATATTTCATCCCCGGGCCTCATGGCATGAAATACCTGACGCTGGGCAGTGTGATGATGGATTTCGATGATAAGTCTGCCGCTGAACATTATTCGAGAAACCTCGACTTGAACAATGCCCTGACCACGGTGAAATATGCCAAAAAAGGGGTGGAGATTACACAGACAGCCTTTGCTTCCATGGCCGACAATGCCATCATTGTGAGACTGAAGGCCAGTCAAAAAGCGGCTCTGTCGTTGACCGTCTCCCACAAATGTGAACTGAAGAGCGCCGTGTCTGTCGACAACCATTGCCTGAAGGCCATCATCGATGGTGTCGACCACGAGGGTATCAAGGCTGGCTTGAAAGCCGAATGCCGCGTGATGGTCGCCTGCAAGGGTGGAACGGTCAGCGATGCTTCCAACAGCGTGAGGGTGGAGAAGGCCGATGAGGTGATTCTCTACATCGTGGCTGCCACCAATTTCGTAAATTATCATGATGTGAGTGGGGATGCCGCCGCCAAGAATATCCAGAATCTGAAGGTGGTCATGGCTCGTTCCTATGCCAAGAATTATGCCCTCCACCAGAAGAAATACAAGGAGCAGTACGACCGTGTGCGCCTGTTCATCGATGGGGTGACACCACAGATTGATACCGACCAGCGGGTGGCGCAGTTCAACAATGGAAAGGATTATGGACTGGTGGCTCTGATGTTCCAATATGGCCGCTATCTCCTGATTACCTCCTCACAACCGGGTGGACAGCCCGCCAACCTGCAGGGTGTGTGGAACAATAAGGTGAATGCTCCCTGGGACAGCAAATACACCATCAATATCAATGCGGAGATGAACTACTGGATTGCCGATGTGGGAAACATCAGCGAGACGCAGATGCCGCTCTTCGACATGATACGCGACTTGAGTGAGACGGGTGCCATTACTGCCCGTGAGATGTACGGATGCAGGGGATGGATGGCTCACCACAACACGGACCTCTGGCGAATCGCCGGTGTGGTGGATGGTGCTCCCTGGGGCATGTTCCCCAATGGCGGGGCATGGCTTGCCACACATATCTGGCAGCACTACCTGTTCTCCGCTGATATGGACTTCCTGCGCGAGTGGTATCCCGTGATGAAAGGTACGGCCGATTTCTACCTCGATTATCTGCAGCGTGACCCCCGCTATGGATACCTGGTGGTCACTCCTTCGGTGTCGCCCGAGCATGGTCCGATGGGGAAGAGAACACCTGTGACGGCCGGTTGTACCATGGACAATCAGATTGCGTTCGATGCGCTCTACAACACGATGATGGCAGCCCGGATACTCAATGTGGATAAGGACTATCAGCAACAGTTGGAAAAGACTTTGAAAGAGTTGCCGCCCATGCAGATTGGACGCCACGGACAACTGCAGGAATGGTTGCAGGATGGCGATGACCCCAAAGACCAGCACCGCCATATCTCTCACCTCTATGGTCTCTATCCTTCCGCCCAGATTTCACCCTACTCACAGCCCGAACTGTTCACCGCCGCAGCCAACACGCTGAACCAGCGGGGCGACATGGCAACAGGATGGAGTCTCGGATGGAAAATCAATTTCTGGGCCCGTATGCTGGATGGCAACCATGCGTTCCGCATTATCTCCAATATGTTGAAACTGCTCCCCAGCGAGGAGGCTGCCAGGAAATATCCCGACGGACGCACGTTCCCCAATTTGTTTGATGCCCATCCGCCTTTCCAGATTGATGGCAATTTCGGCGCTGCTGCCGGAATCGCGGAAATGTTGCTGCAGAGCCACGACGGTGCTGTCCACTTGTTGCCGGCCCTTCCCACGGAGTGGAAGAAAGGTGAGGTGACGGGACTCCAGGCCCGGGGTGGTTTCGTTGTGGATATGTCGTGGAACAATGGCCGTCTCGCTGAGGCCAAGGTGACCTCAAAGGTGGGCGGCAAGTTGAGGCTCCGCTCCTATGTGCCCTTGAAGGGTAAGGGACTGACAACAGCAACGGGAGCATGCGACAATGTGTTGCTGCAAGCCCCCGCTGTGAAAAAACCGCTTGTCTCGAAAGAATTGAAAGATTTCAAGCCGATGCAGATTCAGAAGGTCTACGAGTATGACCTGACGACGAAACCTGGCAAGACCTATCGGGTCGTAGCGGCTGAATAGTTTATTCGAAATGACGTATCCTGACGTCGATGCCTGTTCCCTCCAACGCTGAAATCATGGCATCCACGGGCGTGTCGCCGAAATGGTAAGGAAATAGCACTCGGGGCTTTACCATGTCGGCGGCATGTCGTAGTTGGGTGGGAGTCATCGTGAAGGGCTGGTTGCAAGGCAGGAAGGCCACGTCGATGTCCTTCACGTCTGCCATCTCTTCGATGTCCTCCGTGTCGCCGGCGAGGTAGATGCGCAATCCGTCTGCCACCATGATGAAGCCGTTGTCGCGGTCTTTGGGATGGAATTGGGTGTGCCCCGGGGTGGTGTTGTAGGCTGGAACGGCATACAGCGTCAGGTCTTTTTCCAACTCGAGTTTGTCACCGTTGGCCATCACGGTTCCCTTGCCCAGCATTTCTGCCGAACTGGCATTGGTGATGATGCGTGTCGAGTCCTTGCTCAAATCCTCCACGGCCTGAACATCCAGGTGGTCGTAGTGGTCGTGGGTGATGATGATGATGTCGGCTTTGCGCCACTGGGTGTAGTCTGTCTCGGGCAGTGCACCGTCAATCACAGGGTCTACCTGAATGATGAGTCCGTCATACTCTATCTCCATGCTCGCATGTTTGATGGGAGTGATGGCGACGGTCTTGCCGCTCTTTGTCTTGAATGTGTCCATATTGTTATTGTTAAGGTTACTCCATTTCATCGTCTAACCGTCCTTCCCATAAATACTTGCGGGTTTCGGAAATCAGCACTTTGCTGAGCAGCAAGAGTGAAAGAAGGTTGGGGATGGCCATCAGGGCGTTCATGCAGTCGGCGAAGTTCCATACAAGCACCAGACTGGCAACACTGCCTACGAACACGGCGATGATATAGGCCACGCGGTAAACCTTCACCCAGCGGTTGCCCGACAGGTATTCCACTGCACGCTCTCCATAATAACTCCAACCAAGGATGGTGCTGAAAGCGAATGTCAGCATGCCGAACGTGAGCAGTGGACTTCCTAAGTAAGGAATCTTGCCGAAAGAGGTCTTCATCAGGGCCGCTCCGTCCGAGTAGTTGATGTCGGGATAGGCGATGATGCTGCTCACAATGACCAGACCGGTCAAGGCACAGATGACAACCGTGTCCCAAAACGTTCCGGAACTGGATACCAATGCCTGCCGCACAGGATTGCGGGTCTTGGCTGCGGCTGCTACAATCGGGGCGCTTCCCAAACCTGACTCATTGGAGAACAGACCG
>CACXDY010000213.1 GCA_902766505.1 uncultured Prevotellaceae bacterium | reverse complement strand
TAGTGGGTTTCGTCAATCTTGGTAAGCTCCACCTCGGTGTTCTCGTCGCCCGTCTTGTAGGCCTTGACCGTCGACACGGTGCGGTTGGTCGATGACGTGAACTCCAGGCCTATCGTCTTCCTGCCCAGGCTGGGGTTGTCGCCTTCTACAACAGTCCAGGTTCCGCCGTCAATCTGGTTGAAGTTGATATTGAACTTGGGAGCGGGCTTTAGGCGCACAGTCAGTTCGAAGCCGCTACGGTTGGTATAGTTAGAGGAGAAATTGATTCGCAACAGGTTGGCTGTTGTCGTGTGAGTACCAATATCCGTATTTACTTCTGCTAAGTAATTGAATAATATGGGGTCGATAACTTTGTCTCCGTCAAAAGCTGAAAGTAGGCCATCGCCGGAGATATCGAGAATCCTGCCTGTCAACTCGAAGACGCACTCCTCAGGTGCCTGTATCACCAATTTTTGCTCACGCATCATGATGCCTCCGTTTTTGCCTCCGTCATCATAGATTTTAAATACAATGCTGGGGTCGTCAATGTCCAGTATGCCGAATTCTGTCATGTTCACGTAGTAATAGCCATCTTGGTCGGGCGTGTAGTCGTTGTCAATAGAGAGACTCACAGGTGTCTGAGCCCACGCAGGCAGAGCCGTCGTCAGCACCATCAGCAGGGTGCCGAGCAGGCAGTTCAGTTGGAAAGTCGTTGCTTTTTTCATATGGTTTGTGTTGTTTTGGCTTTTTGTCAAAAAGATGTGCCTGAGTATAGTCAATATTCAGGTATCATAGCTGTGAGCAAAGATACAACAATTATTTCAGATTTGAGGTATTTTTCTGAGAATATGAGAATTATCGTAAAAAATATGCGATTATGAGAGTCATTGAGTGCATAAACATATGTCCGATTCAAGAAAGGGACAGAGAATAAGGAGAACTGCAAGTTTACAAAAAAGTCAAGCAATGATTTGAACTGATTTTGGGTAGTAAGGAAGGTTTTTCTATTTTTTGACCACTTCGCGCTCAAAGAAGTCCAGGAAGAAGGGCCAGTTGGGGCCTGCCTCATGGCCGCCGTGGTGCTGACGATAGGTGAGCCTGCCCTCCATCAGTCCATTGTCCATGCCGGGGAAGAGGTCGGTGCCTACACCTTTATAGCCGAGCAGTTCATATACGGGCGATGCCTTGGACGCAGATATGAACGAACCGACCACATCCTGCCATTTGTCGCCATTCCAACTGCCTGTCGAGATGAAGCAGGCACGTGGGGCGCAGAGGGCTATCAGTTCGTGCTGGTCGACAGGTAAGTCGTTTTCAGTCAATGGGTCCGTAGCATATTTCATCAGGTTGCCGCAAACCCAGTGGTATTCCTGGCTGGAAACGATGTTGCCGATGCTCTCACCGCAGTCACGCCGCCATCCTGCAGCGCCGGCCTTGCCGGATGAGGCGATGAATCCTGCAGCGACACGCTCGTCGAATGCCATCGCCACGAGGGAAGCCTTGCCGTAGCGTGAAACACCCTCAATGGCGCATTTGGTGGCATCGAAGGTCTTGTCCGTCTCCAGATAGTCCATCAGTCGCGAAAGTCCCCATCCCCATGCGCGGAGAGAGCCCCAGTCTGTTGGCTGGCGGTGCATCCCCTTGTTGCAGAGGCCGATGATGCCGTTGGTCAGCCCCGACCCCGCATCGGCTTGAATAGAGGAGGGGTTGATGGTGGCGGCAGCCCAGCCGCGTTCTATCACCATCTGCTTCCAGGAGACGCCCCCGGGCCATGTGCGGGTGGGGTCACCGCCTCCGAATCCGAATTCTATAATGACGGGTATGTTCTGCTTGCCATTGTCGGGATAAATGATATTGGCCTCTATCTCCACCTTGATGGATGGATAACTCGAGTTGTCCACCACACCTTTCAGATATTGGATGGCCACCTGTTTTCCGGCAAACTCTTTCTTCTCCTCTTTGGTGACTTCCCATTTGACACCGGGAACATGGGCGGGAATACGTCCATATACGTTGTCTTCAAAGAGTTTGACTATCTCCGGACGGCGCACCTTATACCACATCTTGGCATTGGTGACCTTCTTACCGCTTTCGGTTATCAGTGGATTGGGATAGAAAGGGTAGGGGTTTGCCGTCAGTTCGTCATAGTTGGGATGCTTGCTCTCGTCAGGACTATTGGGCTGGCGGCCTTCCCGTGGTTGCGAGATACCCACCTTGGCCAACATGTCCGCATAATCGGCTTCTGCTATCTTGCGGAGGCTATCCTGGTTTGCCCGGTTTCCTCCTCCGAACATCATGAATTGTGCATTTGCTGTAAACGGGATGCAGGCAATCAGCATGGTCCCGAGGATATACTTCAAAGTTTTCATCATTTGACTGTTTTATTGACGGTATATATTACCCTCACTGATTTCTGTTTTTACAATCCTCCGGAGTTTCTGAGGATTTGACTTTACTGCAAGATGACCTTCTGGCCGTTATGTAGATATAGGCCGGGGGTGGTGGGCTTTCCGCTTAGGCGGCGTCCGTCGGGTAAGTACCAGGTATCGTGAGTGGAGGATTGGCGGTCTGCCATCACTGAAGGATGTATGGACGAGGAGCCGCCGTCCATGAAGACAAACGATGCGCGTCCGTCAGCATCGACGGACATTTGAGTGATGGGCTTCGACATCAACTTCCGCCCGTCGACATTTGCATTGTTCAATGACGCGGAAGGTTGTGAGGTGTTGGTCAATTCGTCGTTGACCGCCCCGCTGGTTGTGTTGGTAAACGGATAAGCCCAGCCCGACTGTGAATAGAAACTGGTTTTGTTGTTGGCGGGGAAAACGCAGTAATGCTTGATTAAAAAATTGTTAGGGAATAGGTTCGGTGTTGTCCATATCTCCTCGTCATAATCGATGTGGAAAATGATGATACCACTGGCGGGCAGAAACTCATCCCATCCATGCTTCTGCCGGTTTTCGACAATGTAGAATTCATTTTCCGCCCCGTCGTTGCGGATAAGATAGGCTTGAGGCTCATCAGCCATGGCAGGCATTTCGGTGATGGTGGCACCTTCGGTGAGTTCAATAGGCGTCATCCACCCCATCACCATGCGTTCGTGGGCCGAATAGTTGCAGGGACGGAATCCCCGGTCATTGTACACACCGTTGTCCATCACGTCCCAACTGCCCAATACAGAGTTGTCGGAAAAATAGAAGTCGGGTATCCCGAAGCAGTGGGTGTATTCATGGCAGATGGTGCCAAAAGATGTCTTGAGACCGCTATAGTTCACGCGTTCCTGCACACAGCAATAGCAGTCGATGTGATATTCCTTGTCGCCGCTGGTGAAGGTGCGGTAACTGCGATAGTCGGTTGGATCGTCCGTTTCCATGTTGAGATGTAGGCTGAGCCACCATTGGTGTGGCCAGATGGTATTGCTGTTGGCCGAGGCATTCTTCCCCTCGCCGGCAAAGATGATGAGCAGTTGGTCTACAAATGAGTCGCCGTCCCAGTCGTATTGCTCCCAGTCGATGTCCTGCGTCTGCAAGACATCCACTATGTCATCGACCATGTATTGGGAGTACTCGTCATGGACATTCGTACTGCGGTATTTTTTGCTGCTGTCGGGCAATTCGACAAAAAAGAGGTCAAATGTCAGATCGAATTTCCCCCCGCTCTGCGTATAGAAATAGTCATGAACCGAACCGTAATAGCCGTCTTCGGCATAATTCTCCATATTGAAAATCTTGTTCCATGTTTCCAATGTGGTTTCGTGGTCTGTCTTGAAATCGCGGTCTTGAAAGGAAGCCATCACCACCATCTGATGACGTTCGCCGATATATGGATTCTCATCCTTCCGCAAAAATGGAGCGCGGCGGGGGGTAAACTGAGGACTGACTGTTCCAATCCTGCATGGGCGCTGCCGGATGATTTCCATGTCCGAGGACGTCTGTTCATTGGTCTGGGCATTCAGACTCGTAGCTGCCAGCATGGCGCCTAACGCAATCAATATCAACTTTTTCATTGATTTTATCTTTTTTGTTGTTTAATAGTTAAGTCCAATATCCCGTCCACTTCGTGCTCGACGAAAGGACCCTCTTTGCATTCCAACAGGATGCTCGGTTCGAGACTCTCCACCCCGTGCCAGGTGTTCTTGGGGATGTTGACCCCATAGTTGCCCTCTTCCTGACTGATTATACAGGATTGTATCACCTCACCCTCATCGTTGTAGATGGAGACCCTCACCTTGCCTTTCAGAATGACGAAGGTCTCGTCTTTGGTGGGATGATGATGCACGGCAATCACCGTGCCCGGTAGCAGCGCATTGAGAAAGCGATGGCATTTTTCATCGAGGCTTTGGTGAAAGTTGTAGTTCATCCTCAGCCTTGGCGACTTCTCTGCCTGACCGGTCACTTGTTTGATTAGTTTTTCATCGATGATTTCCATATTTTCGGGATAATTATTTTTCATATCCTCGTATTCTGATGTGCAAAAATAGCAAAAATATGGAAACAAAGAGATGATGGGAGTAAGAATTATTTGTCGGTGATCCCTTCAAGGGCAAAGTCTGAGGCATTCGCCAATTTCGTGCTCACCGCCTTTCCCGATAACCTGCAAAACAGGATGCTTCGCTTGGCAGAAGACACCAAAACACGCAAGTCAGTCCAAGCCGTCCTAATTACTACGCATGGACTGATACTGAACGAATATTCTGACATTGTTCAGTCCGTGGTCACGATGGATGGCCTGTTTTGATTAATGCAAGTCAGCCTTAATTTTCCTTCCCTCTATGTCATCCGATTTCAAATGATTTCACACTGTTAATAAGATAATTGAAGTTCAGGAGTTGTAGGAATTCGGACATTTCACTATCTTTACAAAATAATTGGTTTTTCATGTCACAAAACAAGGTTTTTTGCGTATAAAGGGAAACAAACGTTTGATGACACACGAGGAGTTCAAACAGCAGATCCGGCAAATACGCCCCTCACTATTGGGCGTGGCATGCCGCTACCTGACCGACGAGGAGGCCGAGGACACCGTACAGGATGTGCTCCTCCGCCTCTGGCAGATGGTGGGACAGCTGCACTCAC
>CACXDY010000212.1 GCA_902766505.1 uncultured Prevotellaceae bacterium | reverse complement strand
CAGCTGGTGCGCTTGGTGCCGCAGGTGATGCCCTGGAGTTTCTCCTTGACCTGCTCTACGCTCATGCCTCGCACCAGCGAGCAGATGCCTTTCAGATTGCCGTTGCATCCGCCTGTGAAATACACCTGCTGTACGATGTTGTTGTCGTCAACGTCAACATCGATGAACTGGCTGCATGTGCCCTGTGTCTTGTAGGTGATGTGGCGCATGGGGTCAGGCCTCCTCGGGTTTCATGTTGGTATAGACGGTCTGCACGTCGTCGAAGTCCTCGAGTTTCTCTACCATTTTGTCGATGGTTTCGCGCTGCTCGGCGGTGACGTCTTTCAGATCGTTGGGGATGCGTGTGAACTCAGCGCCGGTCACCTCGAAGCCGTTTTCCTCAAGGTGTTTCTGAATGGCTCCGAAAGACTGCGGGTCACCATAGATGGTGATGCTGTCCTCCTCCTCATCCTCGTCGTACTCGTCTTCTACTCCGAAGTCGATGAGCTCGAGAATGAGTTCGTCCATGTCGAGTCCGTCTTTTTTCTTGAATGTGAACACGGCCTTGTGGTCGAACAGGAATGCGAGGCTGCCCTGTGTTCCCAGATTGCCGTTGAACTTGTTGAACACCGA
Source organism: uncultured Prevotellaceae bacterium (assembly GCA_902766505.1). GTDB lineage: Bacteria > Bacteroidota > Bacteroidia > Bacteroidales > Bacteroidaceae > Prevotella. Next base: position 4,821 of record CACXDY010000212.1, on the reverse strand, counting down.
GCGCACGTCGCCCACGGTGCGGGTGGTGTTGTCGGTGAGGGTCTCTACAAAGATGGCGATGCCGTGGGGGCCATAGCCTTCGTAGTTTACTTCTTTGTAGTCGGCATGGTCTTTACCCATGGCGTTCTTGATGGCACGCTCGATGTTGTCCTTCGGCATGTTCTCACGCTTGGCATTGGCGATGATGGCACGGAGGGTTGGGTTGTTCTCCGGTTCTGGTCCACCTGCCTTCACGGCGATGCTGATTTGCTTGCCGATGCGGGTGAAGGTCTTGGCCATATGGCCCCATCTCTTGAGTTTGGTCGCTTTGCGATATTCAAATGCTCTTCCCATTGGAGTAATGTTTTTTGTTTGTTATGCTGTGATTATTTGTATTATCTTAATTCTGCACCCAGTTTCGACTTCAGGTTCTGGATGAGTTTGCTCATGATAGCCTCAATCTGCTTGTCGTTGAGTGTGCGCTGGTCGTCCTGGAGAATGAAGTTGACGGCATAACTCTTCTTGCCGGCTGGCAGATTCTTGCCTTCATAGACGTCAAACAGTTCCACACTCTTGAGAAGTTTCTTCTCCGTCGAACGGGCTACCTGCTCTATGGCGGCGAACTCCACGTCTTTGTCGAGAAGCAGGGCGAGGTCGCGGCTGACGGCGGGATATTTGCTCACCTCCGTATACTGCACCTTGTTCTTACGGATGGCACGCATGAGTTGGGTCCAGTTGATATCAGCGTAGTAGACAGGCTGGGCAATGCCGGCATTCTTGAGCAGCGGCTGTGCCACAATGCCCATCACGGCAAGTTCCTTGCCTCCTCTGGTCTCCACCGACAAGGCCTTGGCGAAAAGGTCGTTCTCTGCAGCCTTGACAACAGTGGCGGCAGGCTGCAAACCTACGCGGGCAAGCACATTGTCGACATAAGCCTTGAGTTCGAAGAACGAACTGTCCTCATTGGGATGTGCCCAACTGCCTTCCACTCGTTTTCCGGTCACCCACAGTCCGAGATGGTTCTCCTCGCGGTATGCACGCATGGGGTCTTCGTTGTTCTGCTTCTCCGGGTCAAAGGAATAGCAATTGCCGAATTCAAAGAACCGGAGGTTGGGATTCTTGCGGTTGACATTGTGGGCAACACTCTCGAGTCCACCAAACAGCAAGGTCTGCCTCATCACGTTGAGGTCGCTGCTCAGGGGGTTCATGATTTTCACGAGGTTCTCGGTCTTACAGGCCTCAAGTCCCTCATAATAGGCAGCCTTGGTGAGCGAGTTGTTGAGGATTTCGTTGAAACCACAGCCTACCAACTGCTCCGATACGAGGTTGTGCAACTTATGCTTGATATCTTCCTCACCCTTGATGACAAGCGAACTCTTGAGTTGGGTGGGAATCTCCACATTATTATATCCATAGATACGGAGGATATCCTCCACCACATCGCAGGGACGCTGAACGTCGACACGGTAGGCGGGAACGCGGAGACGGACTCCCTCGGCGGTCTCTTCCTCGATGCTCATCTCGAGACTCGTGACGATGCTCTTGACGGTCTCATGGGGGATGGGCTTGCCGATAAGTTGGTCTACATAGTCGTATTTCAGGTCGACGATGCTGTCGGCAATAGGATTGGGATACTCATCACAGATGTCCATGGAAATCTTTCCACCTGCCAACTGCTTGCAGAGGATGGCGGCCTGCTTGAGGGCATAGATAATGCCGTTGGGGTCGACACCACGCTCAAAGCGGAAAGAGGCATCGGTGCTCAAACCGTGACGGCGGGCACTCTTGCGAATCCATGTGGGATGGAAATAAGCACTCTCGAGCACCACGTTGCGTGTGGTCTCATAGGTGCCGCTTCCCTTGCCGCCAAACACGCCGGCAATACACATCGGCTCCTCTTCGTTGCAAATAGCCAGGTCGTGAGAACCCAAAACATGCTCCTGACCGTCGAGGGTGACAAACTTGGTGCCTTCCTGCTGCGGCTTCACCACAATGTGATGACCTGTCACCATATCGGCATCAAACGTATGGAGGGGCTGACCATAGGCCAACATCACATAGTTGGTGATGTCTACGATATTGTTGATGGGGCGCAAACCCACTGTTGTCAACTTGTTTTTCAGCCAGTCGGGAGATTCCTTTACCTCACAGTCGGTGATGCTTACGCAGGCATAGCGACGGCAGGCCTCGGTATTCTCGATGGTCACCTTGACGGGAAGGTCGTGGTTGTCGACGACGAACTCATCGCATGAAGGTCTGTGCAGGGCAGTCTTATAACCATTCTGCAACAGCCAGGCATACAGGTCGCGGGCAACACCCCAATGCGAGAGGGCATCGGAACGGTTGGCGGTGATGTCCACCTCTATCAGCCAGTCACTCTCCAGATGATAATACTCTGCGGCAGGGGTACCTACAACGGCATCCTCGGGCAGCACGATAATACCATCGTGACTGCTGCCCACACCTATCTCATCCTCGGCACAAATCATGCCACAGGATTCCACACCGCGCAATTTGGATTTCTTGATTTGGAATTCCTTGTCGCCATCATACAGCACACAACCCAAATCAGCCACTATCACTTTTTGACCGGCGGCCACATTGGGAGCGCCGCAGACAATCTGAGAGGCCTCACCACGGCCAAGGTCTACAGTGGTAACATGGAGGTGGTCGGAATTGGGATGAAGTTCACAGGTGAGCACCTGACCCACATAGAGACCCTTCAGTCCACCCTTGATGCTTTGCACTTCTTCCAAAGCGCCAACCTCAAGTCCTTCTGACGTGAGTGCAGCGCATACCTCCTCGGCGGAAAGGTCGAAATCGACATACTCTTTCAGCCATTTATAAGAAATATTCATATCTTTGTGTTTTGTTGTCTGTAAAAATCGTGCAAAATTACACAAATTCCATCAAAACAGCAAAAAAACACCCCGATATTTCTTCATCAGTCATCTCCTATCAATGCCATAAGATAATCCACCGAGCCGTGAAGCCCGAAAGCGCTGACATCGAGCGTAACATCGTAGTTTCGCGCGTCATACCATTCCGTGCCGGTAAAGGTCTTCGTGTACAACTCTCTCGTGTAGTCATTATCCACAATCATCAACTTGGCATCATCGGCACTCACACCGTATTTTTCGACGATTCGGCGGATGCGTTTCTCCTCGGGACTGTGGATGAAAATCTTCAGCGCATTGGGATGATTCTTGAAAATATCAAATGCACAACGGCCAATCACCACACACGACTCCTCGGAGGCTATCTGACGAATGACTGCCGCCTGAGCATCGAACAACTCATGCGAAGTGAGTTCAGGACCCAAGTCATGATACTGATTATCAATGATATAAGCGCGATAAAACTGTGTGAAGTCATCCCACCATGACTGATTTCTTGCCGACAACTTCTCTACGGTTTCTGAATCGATATCAAATCTTCTCGCTACTGCCTGCAGTATCTGTTTGTCAAGCAGTTTGACGCCCAATCGCTTGGCAATCTCGGCGCCCACCTCATGACCACCGGTGCCAAATTGCCGGTTAATCGTGATGACAAATTTCTCGTGCCTGTTCATAATCTTTTATTTTAGGTTATCTCTTTGGTTGCGAAGATAATGAAAATTAGTGATACAAACAAATTTCAAGGGATTTTTAAGAAAAGAAATTCTCATGTCAATGATGTCGGAAATGAAGAAAAATCATTTTTTACAATTTTATCGGCAAAATAGGGCGCAAATAAAAATTTCTTTGTATATTTGCGCCAAATTGACAAGTGGCAAAATGTTGCCAAGTCATAGAAATCGATTATTAACCAATCCATATATTATGAATCTTGAAGGAAGAAGAGAAAGCGAAAATTTCGAGGATCGCAGAGGCATGAGTACCGGCACAATGGCTGGTATGGGTATCGGTGGTCTAATACTCGTCGGCATCATCACACTGCTGATGGGTGGCAACCCACTCGACGTTCTCCAACAGGCTGGCAGCATGGGAGGCGAGGTAACAGAAGAAGCTGGACAACAGACCTTCTCGCCAGAGGAGGAAGCCCAAGTGAAGTTTTGCAAGCAGATTCTTGCAAGTACAGAGGATGTTTGGTCGGCTGTCTTCAAACAGAAATTCAACGCTCAGTACACACCACCTACCCTGGTGATTTTCAAAAACAGCGTACAGACCAACTGTGGTGGAGCCACTTCTGCCGTGGGACCATTCTACTGCTCGGCTGACCAGAAACTGTATCTCGACCTGGCTTTCTTCAACCAAATGGAGAAGCAACTGAAGTCGGGAGGCGATTTTGCACGCGCATACGTCATCGCCCATGAGGTGGGACACCATGTGGAAAACCTCCTCGGCATCCTGGGCAAGGCTCATTCACAAATGAGTCAGGTGAATCAGAAACAGGCCAACCAAATCAGTGTCCGTCTCGAACTCCTCGCCGACTACTATTCCGGTGTATGGGCTCACTATGAGGACGAAGCCTTCGGCTCACTCGATGAAACGGATATGAGAGAGGCCATCAACTGTGCTCAGCACATCGGCGACAACTACCTGCAGGAGCAGGCTCAGGGATATTCACAGCCCGAGTCGTTCACTCACGGCACCTCTGAGCAGCGCATGCGCTGGCTGAAGAGGGGCTACCAAACCGGCGACATGAGTGTTACCACCTTCTCCGGCAGCTACAACGACTTATAATCCGAACAAACCATTTTTCAAAGTAGGGGGAAACCAATTCCTCCTACTTTTTTTGCATCCGTGCAGCCAACCCTACAGGCCAAGCCTCCTCGCCGGGGACGGAATGACACTCACTGATAAAAAAGATTGACTTTTGGGGCGCTTTTCACCCGTTTTT
>CACXDY010000211.1 GCA_902766505.1 uncultured Prevotellaceae bacterium | reverse complement strand
GGGGTTCGAATCCCTCTCTCTCCGCAATATCGCTTGATTATCAGTGATTTACAAGGTTTACACCCAATTTTACACCCAAAAATGTAAAGTTGGGTGTCTTTCTTTTTGATTGGTTAGGGCAGTTCCGTTGGGATGGATCAGCGATTTAGGATTCCCTTATATATACATCACAATTGGATGCCGCTATATCTGTTAATCAGGGGGTCATTGGTTCAAGCCCATCCTGAAGCGCACTAGAAATCAAGGAGTTAGATTTCTCTAACTCCTTTTTGTTTTGCCATCCTGAACAAAATTTTGCTTATTATTAGTTCATTTTTATTGTTATTAACGAAATCTCATATGATGTCATAGGATGTTAGGTGTTATACAAACTATTATTGAGATTATTGAGATTTTGAGACTATAAACAGTAATCTAAAAAATGTGATATTTCTCTTTATGTTTATAACATTTCAATTTTAACGCGTCAGTAGTCCAGCAGTATCAGCGAGCCGAGGAGAAACTGGGTAATGCCGTAGATACCATCAGCGGCAAGGTTGACACCATCAATGGGCATATTGACCAAGTCATGGAAGATGCACCCACAAAGTTGAAGGTGACAGTGACGCTATGTGATGCGGATTGGCAGAAGATTCAAGACCTGCTTAACAAGCAACGAGAATGGGTAATCAACCAGGCACAGACGACAGTCCGGGAAGTCAAAACTATGTTAGTCGAAGAACGCAAGAAAACCATGAGCCGCTACAAGGAATATGATGGCTGCCACCTTGGCCACTATGCTCAGTGGTTCTTCTGGTTCTTCTTCGTTCTGGGATTCTTCATATTTGATGCCGCTGTAGTCACGCTTGTTGGCAAATGTCTCAACTGGTTTTAATCATTTTCCATTGTAAAGCCCCGTCACGTCGTCACGACGAGGCGGGGCTTAGGTACCTATAGATCTTTTGAATGTTTCCGTTAAGCCAAATGACCAAAACCAAACTTGCTTGTGCTTTGGCATGGCGAGAAAACGAAGGCAGAGTCAACATAAATTACTTTGTTTAACTGATTTTATCTCGTCTTTAACTGCTTTTCAATGAAATAAAACAAGTCTTCAATACGGTTTGATATTACAAAATAAAGAAATAATACGGGTTGTCGATACGGATTCCCACACTTTCTCCATACCTTTGCCATGCTATGGAAAGCTTTTGGGACAAGAGGGATAAAGATTCTGTAAATATGATTAGATTAATACAAAATAAAAAAATGCGTATTAGTTCTTGGAAAATTTCGTAGTTTTGTAAATTTTTAGTTATTTTGCAAATGAAAGGAAATTTGAATTATAATCTACAAAGACTAAATATCAGAAATCTATTTCCAAAGACATGAAAAGAATAGTAACAATCATATCGATAGTTTTGTCGTTAACGATGTTGATTTCCTGCACCGATAGGAGTGCAATGCGGGAGCGGTTGGACTACATTACTAAGTGCAACCGTTCCGATACGATGTTCACGGAGGCATGGCTGCCCACCGTGGATTCGTTGGTCCGCTTTTTCGACCGCCACGGCAACGCCAATGAGCGGATGATGGCGCACTACCTACAGGGGCGCGTACACCACGACATAGGCGAGGCACCGATAGCCCTGGAGTGCTACCAGAAGGCAACGGAAATGGCGGATACCACGCAGAAAGATTGCGACCTTCATACGCTTGCAGCCATCTATGGACAGATGGCAAACCTCTTTGAAGCACAATTTCTTCCAGATGACGAAATGAATGCAATAAAAATGGCAGAACATTTTTCGTGGAAAAATAAGGACACACTTACTGCCATTATAAGTTATGTGCTACGTACCCGTCCTTTCTACATGCGAAATGAGATGGACAGTGTGATGGAGATTGAGAAGGAAGCGAGGGAACTATACTTGAAACACGGCTATCCTAAAAGGGCTGGGGAGGTCATCATCAGCACCATAAACATTCTGATTGACCGGGGAGAATATGACGAGGCAAAGAAGTACATGCAGATATACGAAAGGGAGTCGGGTAGATTTGGCCCAAACGGAAACTTAACAGTTGGCTCTTTCTATTATTATGAAAAAGGGCGATTTTTCATGGCTAAAAATGAAATCGACTCCGCCATGTTCTATTTCTACAAAATGCATGGAAGGGGACATGAGGAGTCTTTTTACAAGGGTTTACTATCCGCTTACGAAAAGAAACGCATCCCCGATTCAATTGCTAAATATGCAAGACTTTTCGCTGAAGCCAATGATTCCTCTTATTTGCATGTCAACCAAAATATGGTACATACAATCAGTGCCATGCATGATTATAGTCGCCATCGGCAGGTCGCAGAAGAACAAACGGCCAGGCTGGAAAGGACAAAACGGCACGTGGTGGCTATGATTGGGGCTTTTATCGCTGTCATTTTACTGGTAGTTCTCTTATATGTTAACAGGAAAAGGAAATTAGAGGAGAGAGTAAACGGTGTGACGAGGGACTATGCAAGACTTCACATGGAACTGTCGAGACACAAGGCTGAAGCCGCAGACATAGAGGGACAATATACCGCATTGTTGGACGAAAAAACACAAGAGGAACGAGAGCTACTTAATCGAATCCAGTCGTATAAAGATGAAATCTCAACAAGAAATATTGAGTATACATCCATCATGGATGAACTCCATAAGACCCAATCGGAAATAGGAGCCATCAGGGAATCATACGAGAATACGATGGTGGGAAAGAACGCCATCATTGAAGCACTGCAAACGAGGGTGAATGATTTGACCAAGACGATTCAAGAGGTTTCTTGTGTGGATAGTCAAAAAGAGTTCTTCGACAGTGATATTTACCATGTATTTGACACCCTTCGCAAGTTTAGGATAGGCTACGAGCCACCCACCGATGCACAATGGGATGAGTTCTTTTCCTTGTTCAAGGTGTATTTTACCCAATATTACATCTTTGTTTCGAAAAAAAACATGCTTTCCAAAGACCAATTGCGTTTATGCGTTTTGATTCGATTGAATTTTACCGAAAGCGAGATGGCGTTGCTGATGGGAAGAAACCACAAACAAGCAATTAATAAAGTTAAGGCACAAACCAACAGAAAACTCTTTGGGAAAAACGAGGCGCGAACATTAAGGGAAAATCTGCTTCCGCATTTTTAATAGGCTTACCAAAGGTTTACTTCGTTTGTAATCCATTGTGTTTTATGCAAATATCAGTTTGTTGGATTAACAGGGTTTACCAAGGGTTTACCCAAATAAACCAAAATGTTTTTTTATTTATTGGAACATTTATATTTTTGCCATATAAACTTTTAATATTATGGCAAAAAAATTTTTTTCACTCCTTTTAGTTCAATTGTGTATGGCATCCGTTTATGCGAACTTGTGCTCTACGAGTAACATCTTATTGGATGACATTATGTTCTTCACAAGCTATGACGGACCAACTTCTGAACATGGTACTATTCCAAAGACCCCCATTGTTCCACCTTCTGTCTCTATTGATGACCACATTTTGTATTTCATCACCCCATGTGATGGCTGTACGCTGAACATCGTGGGCAGTAACAACGTGTTGGTGTATACGTTGGTGATTCCCACGGGAACAACCTCGTTGGTGCTTCCCGCGACCCTCTCTGGTGAGTATGAGCTGCAAATCATTAGCGGCAACTACATTTTCTACGGCACGATTGACTTGCCGTAAGTACTTCTAAACATTATTATATAGACATTCAAAAATCTGAACGTTGATTAAAACCCTACTTTCATAAGATAGGATTGGTTAGGTGTGAAGAATCTTTATAGGTAGTATGAATAAGTGTCATTTACTGCCAAAGATGGCAGTAAAAGTGACAATACATCCTTCTAAATTCCCCGTAACAATCCCTCAGTTCCTGAGAGTAGAACGAATGTATAACATGTGTAAGATGGAAAACTATTTCCTAATTTCCGCATTGGCAATACTAATCGGGGTGACTCCAGTTCATGGTCAGGTGAACCTGTCCGGAATGGAACCGGCATCGACCGACAGCTTGGTAAAAAGCCGAATCCGTTATTTCTCCCCCGGTATGGGAGGAAGAAACAAGGTTTGGGACTTCTCCGAGAAACTTGGCTCCAAGGAGGCATCAAAAGTGATGTTCATGAAGGACAGCACAGGTGTGGTGTCCTTTATTGAACCTGGCAGGAGTTGTTACTATCGCACGACTCCCGACACGCTCATTCTCTTTGGAAGCGAGTCGGCTTTGGAGAAAAGAGAGTATACCGTGAACAAAGTCTCCAAGTATTTCCCCCTTGAATATGGCGACTCCATCAGCAAGCATTTCAGATGCGAGGGTATGTATTGCGGCGACCATCCATTCCGTGAGGTCGGCACGATGACAGCCAAGGTGGACGCCGACGGCTTGATAGTGCTTGCTGAGAATGATACGGTCAGGAATGTGCTGAGAGTCCATACCATTGACTCCTATTCCATCTGCATGGACATCGACACTGCCGCACTTGATACCGCAAGGCTGACGCAGGTGATTGACGAGCGCTATGAATGGTATCTGCCCGAGTCTCAGTATCCCATCATCGAAGATGTGGCTAGCACCACGTATCACAACATGGAGGCAATTGGCACCACAAGATACGCGTACTGCAATCTTCCTGAAGATTTGGCGGACGATTACATCACACTCATAGATGAGGATGAGGCGGATGAGCAGGACGGCTTTTCTGATGAGGGTCAGCAAATCCCTGACATCATCCATTACAATATAGAAACTCAGGGAAAAGTCATTTATATGTCATACGGCCTTGACGAGGATGCCACCATCACAACTATAGTTGCCAACCACATGGGCTTTTTAAGCATATATAACCAATGGACGCAGGCTGCCGGACAGGGGTGTTCCGCACAGATAGACTGCAACGGCTTGAGTGCAGGAATATACATTCTCTATATCAATGTCAATGGAAAAGTATACAGCGAGAAAGTAACATTATGAGTACAATGGTAAAGGTATCGGTTGTCTTGTTGTTTTTGGTGGGGGCATTCTGCGATGCTCATGCCGATGATACCCAGGAACTGGAGAATATCTACAACAGTTTTCTTCCCAACTTTCAGAAACTGACGCCAGAGGCAAGCGCCCTTGGGCAATATGGGAAATATCACAGTTCTGGATATTCTGGCGTGCCCAGCATTTCAGTGCCGTTATTCAGCATAAGCTCCAGCGGCTTCACCATGCCAGCTGAGCTGTGCTATGATGCGTCGGGCATCAAGGTCGACCAGCAGGCGACCTATGTCGGATTGGGGTGGAACCTGATGATTGGCGGAAGCATCAGACAGATAGTTTGTGGGAACAATGACTTTTATGATTACAGCCCCTCCCCCAATTCAGAGCTACTAGATTCTGTTCTGCCTGGGATAGGATACAGTCCTTATCTATGTGGAACATTTTTCCCATCTGTCGCATTTCCAGCCTTGGCTCTCCCTCCTGGCACATGCCTTCCTATTGAAGGAGACAGACAGAAATCCAGAATTCTGCAAGACGTATCAAGAGGAACAAGAATTCCTGACATCTTTCAGGCATCATTCTGCGGTCACAGTGTCTCATTCGCCATAGTCAACTGTAAGGCGAAAATAATAGAAAACGACGAGACGGCATACAAGATAGACTTGAAGGAACCTGCTGGGACGTATTATCGCAAAATAGAAATAACAGACGACCATGGAATCAAGTTCGTTTTCACAGCTGCCCCAAGGATTTCCATGATGGACAATGCCTCCTACAACCTGTCGGAAATCAAAAATGCCGCTGGTAGACGCCTTGCAGAATTCAGAGACTCTGCAGAAAGCTGCAATATTCTTCAATCCTATTATGAGACCATGGGCAAGAACAATGACAGTTTCAACTTGCCGACAGCCTCAGGCGCCATATATGAGACATTCATAATGCAAAGGCATCCCAGTTCTCTGTCAAGCTGCATCAAGGAGTATTATCCCAACACCATCATAACGGACAGGGAGACCGTAACGTTTGCGTATGGAACGCGGGAGGATATAAGGCAAGCCAAACGGATAAACAGCATAACTGTTAAGTCAAACAACAGCAACAACACAATCCTGCACACCGTCATTTTCAATTATGGATACTTTTCTGAAGAAGCTTTTGAGTCAGGACTTTGCAGCAGGTACAGGTATTCAGACGTGTATGATTACAAACGGTTGAAACTGACAGGAGTCACGGTTGACGGAAAGGAATATTCCTTCGGATATGAAGAGGGTCAGCCGCTTCCATCACGATTAAGCAAACGGCAAGATTTCTGGGGATATTACAATGGAAAGTTCAACACAGACGGACTCTGCGCTTCTCCGGAATATCAATTTGACGGCGAAGGCCATCTCTCAGGCGTTGAGGTTGTCGGACCTGCCAATCGTTACGCTTCAGAAGACCATTGCAAGACTGGAACCCTGAACATGATCACATACCCCACAGGCGGATATACGGAGTTTGGCTATGAGATCAACCACTTCAATGATGTCAATGGTAGGTATTACTATCCATCAGCCAATTCATCAGTGAGGCATGATAGGAATGTGTACAGTGCTTCGGGATATAACGGACATGGGTATAATACCACGGCAGACTCAACAGTATTTGATGTCAGCCAGCCAGTGCAGGTGGAGATATCCTCCAACAGCCAAACCACATCCCAATATTATAAGCTTTATTTTACAATAGTCGGTAGGGATTCAACTGGTACGACAGTATTCTCCAGGTATTATACGAAATATAATGACAGTCAGGATATTAGTGAATTATGTGTACTTCCCAAGGGGCATTATGTGGTGACAAGCCAATTCTTAAGCGTTACAAGTGGATTGATAACAGGAGGCAGTATAAACGTGTCGTTCCCTCCAGAATACACAGAAGACCCGACTGTTGCGGACATCAGTGGCATGTCCGTCGGCAGTGGGTTGAGAATCAAGACGATCAAGAACTATGACGGGGATGATGCATTGCTTGGATACACCCGCTACAAGTATGAGGACGGCAGGCTTCTGATTCCAACCGTCAAAAAAGAAGACATATATATGTTGTATCTGTTTGCGACAAGGCCTGTCGATCCAAGTTTATATGTTATTCCGACTACCATGTCGTGTGCGTTATTCTTCATTACCTCCAATCCCACCTACCTTCCTGTCTGTTCCTTAGGCAGTCCGCATGTCGGGTATTCAAAGGTGACGAGGGAGCATTACGACAAGAATGGCCAGCTCATGTCCTACGATGTGGAGAAATACCATAATGAGGGATATTATAATGCCCAGGATAGGGTATTCAACGTAAACAGGCAAGGATTAAACGGCAAGCTGACCGAGTCTGCGACTTACTCAAAGGACAGTGTCCTGATGCGGAAAGTCTGCTGTACTTATGAGACTAATGGTGCGAACCCGCCACGTGGCGATGTGGTCTTCTTTCCCTGGGCCCGTTGTACGGACATGAATCCGGGGAACAGCTCCTTGGATGTCATCTACAAATACTCCCTGATTTCAAAATCCCCGATTTGTTCTTTGCTGTCAAGCGTAACCGAGACTGACTATGCTCAAGGAAACGTGATAAGACCAGTAACCACTGCTTATGAGTACATAGATAGCATTTACCAGCCTTCCTGCGTGACAAGGACATCTGGACCAGGCAGCAACACAGCGGAGACATACCAGACAATGTACTGGTATCCCGGAGATGCGGCGGTCAGCAACTCTGGCACATCATGCCTAACGGATGCACATTGCGTCAGCGAGCAGGTGAAAGCAGTGGAGTGCAGGAACGGGATGACTGTCGGTGGCTACAGAAATGTGTATATGCTGCGACCCGACAGCTTGCCTGTGATCAGCAAGAACTACTCAATAACCCATACTGGGGGTGAGATACTTGAATTGGATGTAATCGGGTATGACGCCTATGGCAACATCCGTGAGTACAAAAAGAAGGATGAGACACCCGTCACCCTCATCTGGTCATACAACCATCAGTGTCCTGTCATGGAGATTGTCGGCAAGACGTATTCCGAAGTACAGGCAATCTCAAATGTCGTCTCTGAGTTGGAGGAAGCCACTGCTGCCACAGAAATTATCAGCAAGATAGAGTCTTTGCACGCCGTACTTCATACTGCTGGAATCATGGCAACCGCCTATGAGTATTCTCCATGGCACACTGTCTCATGCGTCATCAGACCCAATGGCAACAAGACACAGTACAGCTATGACTGCTATGGCAGGCTTGAGAGAATATTCGATGTCAACAACAAGACACTTCAGAAAAACTCCTACAACTATGGAACAAGGTAAGGTGGGCATGGCAAGACTTTTGCTGACGGTTCTTTTATTCATACCAGCCTTGTGCATGGCTCAGGAAATGTCTCGAAACTACGTCAAGACTGTGACTATGCTTGACGCCAACGGGACGGACTCCATACAGTCCGTCCAGTACTTCAACGGCCTGGGCTGGCCGACGGTCTCCGTCGCCACCGTCGGCACCAACGGCGGAACGGCATGCACGCTGACGACATACGACGCACTGGGAAGGGAACTCCGAAAGTACGCCCCCGTACCGGGCAGCGGCCTCGGCTGCATGGCCGAGAGCGCCGTCATCTCCGCCGGATACGACTTCTACCATGACGACGGCGCCTTCACCCAGTATCACCACGACGCCCTTGGCAGGGTGACTGCCGCAGACATCTCCGGGGACGCATGGAGGCAGGCAGGGAGGCGTGACGTGACCGATTATCTCGCGAACGACTCCGATGACATGGTCCTGCACTACGATGCCCCCGACGACGGCACCTATAACCTGACATACCCGGAGAACACACCCTTCCAGTATTATCCGGCGGGCTCGCTCCACAAGACGGTGTCCCTGGACGCCGACAGCGTGCGCGTCACGGTTTTCACGGACCTTCTCGGGAAAAAGATACTCGAGCGCACCTCCGCCGGCGACACGTACTACGTGTACGATGGCCTCGGGCAGCTCCGCTTCGTCCTCACGCCGGGATTTGAAAAAATATCGCGCTCGAAGACAATGTTTGCCTACGAATACCGTTATGACAATAGGGGGCGGGTGGAAATGAAGATCCTGCCCGGGGACGGGTCGGAAGGCTCCGTCACCCAGTATTGGTACGACAGGGCCGACCGCCTGGCATACATGAGGGATCCTGCGCTCGGCAGCCGGTACAGGTTCTACCTGTACGACCAGTTCGGAAGGACATGCGTGCAGGGGACTTGCAGCGGAGGCAACCAGTCCGACACCATCCTCTCTGCGACATTCTACGCAAGCGGATCCCAAGGCATCTGCCAGACTGGCTATGTGGCTCCGTATGCCATCACCGACCCCCAGCTTGAGATCGTCAACTACTACGACAACTATGATTTCATCGGCCATCATCAGACAAGTGCGATGCCTACAGTGAACGTCAATACAATCCCAGAGGAATATGCCACCGGGTACCTGACAGGCCAGGTGGTGTATGCGACCAACGGCGAGGCCCTCGGCTCCGTCAGCGTGTACGACCAAAAAGGGCAGGCCGTGAGGTCCGTCCGCAAGTGTCTCGGCGGGCTGCTGGAGGACGTGGGCACCGCATATTCGTTGACGGGCGCGGTTGACACCGTGCGGGTCAACGTCAACGTCGGCTACGGGAGCGGCTTCATCGCTGAGACAGTCTATGACTACGCCTGTGGCAGGAAGACGGGGATGTCTTTGTCCGTCAGCCACGGGCGCACCCCGGTGTCGCGCGCGACGGGATACTCCTACGACGCCGTCGGCAGGCTTGTCGGCAAGTCGAGGCACCTGAACGGCACGGGAGTGTCCTCCTGCTCTTACTCTTACGACGTGCACGGGTGGCCCACGAGCGTCGTCAACGGCGGGTTCGAGGAGCGGCTGTACTATGCGGACGGCCTTGGCGTCGGTCGCTGGAACGGCAACATAAGCACCGTGAAATGGAGGTCAGGCAGCGGTTCCTTTGAAGGGTACAACCTGGAATACGACGGCTGCGGCCGACTGTGCGATGCCGTCTATGGGTATGGCGACAACCTCACGGGCTACAGGAACTACTTCGACGAGCATGTGGAGTATGACTGCAACGGCAATATCACGAGGCTGCGTCGTGGGGGTCTCACGGACAACCTCCACGGCGGGTTCGGTCTGGTGGACAACCTGTACATGACTTACGAGGGCAACATGCTCGTCGGCGTGCGCGACAGCGCCTCCCGCTATTCCTATGCGGGCGCCACGGACTTCGACGGGGTGACTGGGCAGGAGTACCCCCTCACCTACAACGGCGCTGGCTCGCTCGTGAGCGACGCCGGGCGCGGGATAGCGAGGATAGACTACGACCCGAGGAACAACCCCGTGCGCATC
>CACXDY010000210.1 GCA_902766505.1 uncultured Prevotellaceae bacterium | reverse complement strand
TCCAGGTTCCGTGACTGGACTGATCAGCAGTGATGGGCCAAACATATACTCATAGTTTTGTTGTAAGGCTTTCGGGTCGTTGGGGAAATCGAATACCAGCGGGCGCATGAGCGTGTAGCCGTTGAAACTGATGGCGGCAGCCTGCGAATAGATGTAGGGCAACAACCTGTAACGCTCCTGAAGGCAATTCTTGATGATGTCCTGTGCCTCTTGTCCGTAATTCCAGGGCTCGGTGTTGCTCATATAGCCATGCACGCGCATAAGGGGCAGGTAGACGGAGATTTCTATCCAACGGAGCATCCGCTCGATATATTCACTGTCGTTGTATTGGTTCTGGGGACGGAAAAAACCGCCTGCATCATAGGTCCACCAGGGTATACCTGCTGACTGCATGCCCAGACCTGCGGTAATCTGCCGGCGCAGGGTCTCCCAATCGTTGCCGACATCACCTGACCATAATGCTGAACCGTAGCGCTGGATTCCCGGGAAACCGCAACGGGTGAGGATGAGCGGACGGTTGCCTTGGTTCTCTTTCGTCAATCCCTCATACACGGTCTTGTTGACCAGCAGCGGATAGACGTTGCGGAACAATTCTCCAGGATATTTGCCTCCCATCACACGGCGGCCTACAAGGTCGTCGTTCTCCGGCTCTGTGGCATCTTGCCACCAGGCATCAATACCTAAGGGCACAAGCCGCTCGCTGAAGTTTTTCCAATAGGCATCGGCAGCGGCAGGATGGAAGAAGTCTATCCAGTCGGTGCCTGGGATATAATAGCCGTCGCGCTCCATCTGCTTGCCTACCACGGATTGCTTGTCAATTTTCGACCATACCGAGAGCATCAGATGCTGGTTCATGGCATGGAGACTATCGGTCATCTGGCGGGGGTTGGGATAGTGGTCTGAGTCAAACGTCATGGAGTTCCAACCGTTCTTTCCCCAATATTGCCAATCCTGCACCACGACATCCACAGGCAAACCTTCCTTGCGGAACCGCTGTGCGGTGGACAGCAGTTCGTCCTGGCTGTGGAACCGTTCACGGCAATGGATATA
Source organism: uncultured Prevotellaceae bacterium (assembly GCA_902766505.1). Lineage (GTDB taxonomy): Bacteria > Bacteroidota > Bacteroidia > Bacteroidales > Bacteroidaceae > Prevotella. Next base: position 3,396 of record CACXDY010000210.1, on the reverse strand, counting down.
ACCCAAAGCCCATAGGGGCATCATAGGCGATGGACCCGTCAAATTGCGGTAACTGGCGATAATCTCATCGGCCGAGCCAACGAATACGGTGTAGTCTACGGCTTCGGCTAACGGCGATTGCAGCACGCTCTCATCCTTCACCAATTGATAATAGACGGTGGGCTTGTCGCCTCTTGACAAAGCGGCATTCAGTTGGTGGGTGCCGGCTGTCAGGTGGACAATGGTCGAGGCCGTAGGGGGCAACCACGTATTCTGCATGTTGATGACAGGCTTTCCGTCGATGCTTAGTTGGTGCTTGCGGGCCATGCTCTGGCCTACGTCGAGCAGCAGAGCGTAGTCACCGGTCTCTGTCACCGTTATCTGGCCGTCAAAAGTGTTCCATGCCCTCACTTCTCGCTTACTTCCCTCGGTCGACGTGACATTCACGGTTTCCTGACCTCCTGCTTCTTGTGAGGGCTGCAGTTTGACCTCATGGCTGCAGGGGTTGTATTCGGTCATGCCATAATTGTTCCACAACAGTCCGTATCCCTTGCTCGATATCATCATGGGAATGGAAATCTGGGTGTTGACCTGGGTAAGCCGGCGGGAGAGGCCGCGGATGTTGAGGTATCCGTCCTGAAATTGTCCGAGACCGAACAGTTTCTCGTCCTTGGGGGATTGGATGACAAGTCTGGCCTCTGAGGTGTTGAGACCGTCGATGGGATTGGGGCGCAGTTGGTGTGAGGTGGCCCTGAAAACCACCTGGCCTTTTTGGTTGCTGATTTCCACGACTTGCCGGTTGGCGTCCACGTTGACTTTTATCTGACTGTTTTTTGTCGCCTTGGCTGAGGTGTATATCCATTCTGGCAACTGAAGGGTGGAGGGGCCTTCTGTGTAGCGGATACGCACAGCATTGGGGGCAATGTTTTCGACAGATAGTTGACCTTTGCCAAAGGGTATCGGCTCTGCTGTAATGGAAAGATGGAACAGCAGGACAGCAATCAGACATAGAAATTGTTTCATAGCGCTTTATTTTGCTCTTTATTTTTTGATGACATACACGAAACCGCCACGGGGTTGGCAAACTACCGATTTGGGAAGGCGGCGTATGACGGTGATATCCCAGGGGTGGTCTGCATTGTCGGTAAACGAGGTGATGTGGCGGCGCCCTTTGATGATTTTCTGGTCAAGGGAGATGCTCTTGATGGAATCTGTACCGTTGATGCCGGCGATATACCAGGTGTTGCCGCTGCGGCGGGCTATCACAGCATATTCTCCAGGATAACCTCCTATCAGACGTGTCTCATCCCATACCGAAGGCAGTTCTTTCAGGAACTGCTGCACCTCGGCGGGTTGCGACAGATAACTTTCGGGCTTGTCGGCGAGATGCTGGAGACCGGACTCATAGAGGACGGTCAGGGCCAGTTCATGGCCGTTGGAGGTGATGTGGGGGTGCTGGGAGTCGGAGAACGTGCAGGGTGTATAGTCCATCGGACCAATGACGTTTCTCGTAAACGGCAGGGTGGCGTTGTGGGCGGCAGCCCGTTTGGTGAAGGTGGGGACGTTGTTGTACCATTCGGCACCGTACACGCCCTCCGTACTGAGCAGGTTGGGGTAGGTGCGCTGCCAGCCGCGGGGAATCGTCGCACCATGGAAATTGATTAAGAGATGATGACGGGCGGCACATTCCAGCAGTTCGATGCAGTAGTCCATGGTTTCCTGAAGGTCACCGGAGAAGAAGTCTATCTTCACACCGGCCACACCGCGGCGTTCCAGCATGGCAAATTCTTTCTCGCGGTCCTCGGGTTTGTTGAGTTTGAAGAGGGGACCTCCGGCACCGTTGGTGGTCCAGGCGGTGGAGGAATTGTACCACAGCAGCACTTTTACTCCCCGTTGGGCAGCATATTGCAGGGCATCGTCTATGGTGCCTCCATTGCCCATGATATCCCATTCCCAGTCTATCAGCACATAGGGGAGGTGGAGTGTCACGGCCATGTCTATATACTGCTTGACCAACTGGTAATCCTTCGACCCCCGGTTGTATGCCCAGTATATCCAGGAAACGACGCCAGGATGTATCCAACTGGTGTCGGCTATGCGTGTGGGTTCGGAAACATCGGTCACCAACGTGGACTCGACGATGTCGGACAACGTCCCCATCATGACCACACGCCAGGGGGTGTGCCAGTCGCCTTCAAGCGACACCTCGTTTTTGTCGGGCCTTACCTGATAGGAGGTGGATTTCTTGTCGTTCCACAGGCAGGAGGCACTCTGACGGCGCTCAATGTTGGCCTCGGTGATGAGGGCGAAGACGCCCTCTGAGGGCTCTACCAGGGCAGGATACCCCCAACGGTGGTTCTTGTCTTCTCCTGTGGTGGAGAGGGGGAAGAATCCCTCGTAGGCTTCTGTCCAGCGCTGTATCCAGCGGCGGGTGCCCTCAGGAATCTCAAAAGTGGTCTTCTCTTCCTCCAGCCGCTCGTTGTGGAGCCCCGACAACTCATAGCGGAAGGCCACACCGTCGTTATAGACGCGGAGCACCATGTTCATGGCTTTGCCTTTCTCGTCCTTATAGGTGCAGACGTATTCGTTGGCTTCGTTGTGACAGTTCAGCCGCTTGCCTGCCAACATCTGGTAGTCTGTCACGATAGGGCGGGCGGCACTCATCTCGGTGAGTCTTAGGTTTTGGCCCATGGACGTGGTGCGGATACCTGTTGCCGGCACTTGAAGTGTGGCTTGCTGGTAATGGATTTCCATGGCTTGGTTGTTGACTTTGACCGACAGTTTGCCGTTGGGCGATTGCCCCGTTTGGGCGAGTCCGGTTAGGGTAAGGAAAAGGGAGACGATAGTTAGGATTTTTCTCTTCATGTTGATTCCCTGTAAAATGTTATGGTTTAAGATGTTTTTTGCCGTTGACGATATAGATACCCCGTGGGAGGGCATCCATCTGGTCGGTGGTGCCTGCCTTGAGGCCGTTGATGGTATAGACACTGCGCGACAGCAGGTCGGCCGTGGGTTGGTCGATGGCTGCAGGGGTGGAGCCGTCATTGCTCACAAACACATTCTTGATGCTGATATCACTGCCACCATACGACCAAATGCCGATGATGTAGATATGTGAGGGGTCGAGTTGGCGGCCATTGTTGCTGACCATGTTTTGGAGATTGATTTGCAGTTTGGTCGATGAGCCGAAATCTTTCATATACGGGTCTGACCAGTAATTGTTGATGTCGAACAACCGGAACGACGCACCGCAGTTTTGGCGCTTGTTGAGTTCTACGACAAGGTATTTGTAGGGCGACAGGTCCAGTCCGTTGCCGTATTGCCAGCCTCCAAAGCCATAGGTTCCGGTACGGAGGGTGCCCGTGCTCTCATCTAAGGTGCCCTGGTCCCAGATACTCGGATTGAAGACATCGGAGG
>CACXDY010000209.1 GCA_902766505.1 uncultured Prevotellaceae bacterium | reverse complement strand
GGATTTGTGGTGACCGACTATGGCTCGATTGGCGAGATGCGCGCCTGGGGCTGCGGCGACCTCCAATCCTGTTCTGCCCGTGCGTTGAAGGCCGGTACCGATTTCGACATGTGCTCCCGCGGTTTTGTGGGCACGCTGAAGAAATCGTTGGAAGAAGGCCTGGTGACACAAAGCCAGATTGACACTGCCTGCCGGCGCATGTTGGAAGCGAAATGGGACTTGGGTCTCTTCGAAGACCCCTACCGCTATTGCAGCCTGCCCGCCAAGAAGCAGAAAGACGTGCTCTACACCGACGCCTCCCGCACACTGGCCCGCCAGATGGCAGCGGAGAGTTTCGTCCTGTTGAAAAACGACAACCAACTGCTCCCCCTTGAGAAGAAAGGCAAGATTGCCCTTGTCGGACCGATGGCCCATGCTCCGAAGAATATGCGTGGCAACTGGGCACCTACCGCCAACACTAACCCCAATGAGTTCTCCACCCTTCTGGAGAGCATGCGCCGCGCCCTGGGCCAGCAAGCCGAGGTGGTGTATGCCAAAGGAAGCAACATCCACGAGGACGCTCAGATAGAAGCCAACTGGGAAGTCTTCGGCACCGACATCCGCGACCCGCGTTCCGAAGACGACTTGCTGGAGGAAGCACTCCAAACGGTTTCGGATGCCGACGTCATCATTGCCGCCATCGGCGAGTCGCAGGAGATGACCGGAGAAAGTGCAAGCCGCTCCGACCTCAGTCTGCCCGAGACGCAGCAACGCCTGTTGAAGGCCATGAAAGCCACCGGCAAGCCTGTCGTCGTGGTGTATTTCACCGGCCGCCCCGTGGTGATGAAATGGGAGAAAGAGAATATCCCCGCCATCCTCAACGTATGGTTTGGCGGCAGTGAGGGCGGCGACGCCATCTGCGACGTGCTCTTCGGCGATGCCAGTCCGAGCGGCAAACTCACCACCTCGTTCCCCCAGACCACCGGTCAGGAGCCGTTCTACTACAACCACATGGTGACCGGCCGTCCCACCGGCAAATGGTTCAGCAAATATTCCACCAACTACACCGATATCGACGGCACCGCCGTGTTCCCCTTCGGCTATGGCCTGACCTACACCACCTTCCAGTATGGACCGCTGTCGCTCAGCAACGACAAGTTCAGTGCGGGCGGCAAAATAGAGGCACGGGTGACCGTCACGAACACCGGGCGCCGTGCAGGCGACGAGATTGTGCAGATGTACATCCACGACACGGCTGCCTCCATCGCCCGTCCCATCAAGGAATTGAAGGGTTTCCGACGCATCCACCTCGAGCCCGGTGAGCAGAAGACCGTGACCTTCGAAGTGAACGAGGAACTGCTGAAGTTCTACAATGCCGACCTGCGCTACGTGGCCGAGCCGGGAGAATTCACGCTGATGGTAGGCCCCAACAGCGAGGACCTACAAAGCAAAACCTTTTTCCTGGAATAAAAAACGAAGGTGAATATTGATTTAGACAGAACAAACATCTAAAAAACAGCATAAAAATGATGAAAACCGTAAAGACAATTTTGTGTTTGATGGCCATGGCAGCCGTCATGCCGGCTATGGCCCAGGACAACGACGACAAATCATGGCCCTGGGATTTCCCACAGAGTGTGAAACTGAAGTTGGAGGCGGGGCAGACCGTCCTCAGCCCCTTCACCTACTATCCCAGTTCGGTGGAAAAGGGTGAACCGCTGCGCAAGGCCGTGCTCATCTTCTACGATACCACAGTGAAAGAAGTGGGCAGCGAGAAGTCGGTGCTCGACAAATATAACGGCGTGGTGGAGATGCCCAACTCACTCATCATCCCGCTGCCCAACAACGCGAAAGCGAAAAAGGGCGATGTGGTGCTGACGTGGTGGCAGTCGGGAAGCGGTCTGCAGAGGGCTATCGTCGTGGACGACAAGAACCCGAAGGAGCCGAAGGTTTGCTATCTCGACCTGAGATGGCCCGACAATCCCGAGAGCCCCACACTGGAGGAGAAAAGGAAGGGAGAGACCCTGAAACCGGGAACGTTTGTTGTTATCAAAGACAAACAGTGGCAGAGCGGTGCTCAGGTAGCCATCAAGAGAGACAACGAGTGGCTGGCAGGTACGCTCATCCACGTTGAGGGCGACAGGGTGCTGGTCTTAGGATTCGGCAGCAAGATAGAAGCATACGACAAGGCCGACGTGCGCCTCATCCCGTTCAAGGAGAAAATCAAGGTCGGCGACAAGGTCCGGGCCACATGGGTCAACGAATACCGTTCGGGATATGTCGTGACTGCGGTGGACGACCTGACCGGCCATGTGTTCGTGAAAGGCGAAAGGAGCAGCAGCGTGGAGTCGAAGAGCATCGCCGAAGTCACCAAGATCCTGGAATAAGTCATAGACGGCCATGCCCATCAACGTACCCGACATACGAAACATTTTCGACAAATACAATGCCCTCTGCTTCGAGGGCAAACTCCCCGTGCCACGTATCAAAATCGGGCATTCCAAAAACTATCTCGGTCAACTGAGATTCAAATTCAGCAAAGACAGGGACGGAAACATTACCTACTCTGACTATTCGCTGGTCTTCAGTCAGTTGTATGAGATAGACGAAGAGAAACTGGTGGATGTGGTCATCCATGAGATGATTCACTACTACATTCTCCTCAACCACATCAAGGATACTTCGGCTCACGGGGTGGTCTTCCGCAAAATCATGAATGCCATCAACACCCGGTTCAACCGCCATATCGCCATCTCGGACAGAAGCAGGATGCCTGTCGACGGCGAGAACCAGCAGACCAAAGTGTTTCTCGTGTGTGTGGCATCACTGAAATCGGGCGACACAGCCGTCGCCGTTTGTGCGAGGACGCGGGCTTTCGAGATAAAAGAAGAACTGCCTCGCAGGTATGAGATTCTGAAACTCAACTGGTATATCACCACCGACCCCTATTTCAACCGCTTCAAAAGGTGCATCACAGCAAAACTGTACTATGCCAACAAGGAGGAACTCACCAAGCACCTTGCCTCCGCCACCGAAATGAAGTGGATGACAAACGTATCAGGGGGACGGGGAATTTGATACGTTTTGCCCTTTCAGGGCGCATTTTATTTGTCGCTGTGTCCCATCCCCAGGGCGTTGCCCTGGGCTGACATCTCGTTGGCCCTTCGGGCCGTTGTTGGGAATGCCATTGTGAACATTGGGGGCTGACATCTTGCTGGCCCTTCGGGCCGTTGTTGGGAATGTCGTCGTGAGCCCGGGGCGGGCTGCTCTTCCGAATGGGCTCCCCG
>CACXDY010000208.1 GCA_902766505.1 uncultured Prevotellaceae bacterium | reverse complement strand
TTGTTCATCAGCATTCCCGTAGGTACGCTGAAAATAAGGAACCAGAAGAACACGAGCGATGGGAACACGTTGGCCACGGAGTCGCTGAGTTTCAGGTCTTCCTTCACATAATTGGAGGCGATGCCCACCAAGTCCACGAAGCCCATGCAGAAGAAGCAGAGCATCACGGGGATGAGATAGATGGATTTGTTTTGCTTAGCCATGATTATTGTTTATTGTTTGATTTCGTAAATTGTTGACTTGCCACCTTTCACCGTGATGGTCTGATAGGGTTCCGACGGGAACACGAGATTGGTCATCGCCACCTTGCCTTCGGAGTCGAATGCCTCGATGCTGCAACGGTCGATGAAAATGCGCAACTGGCGGACAGCGCCATAGGTGGGTGCTGTGGTCACGCAGGGGAATGCCTCGCTGAAATTCACGTCGCCGCTCTTGGTGCGGTCCATGGAGAAGGTTTGTTTCTGAGCATCATAGCGCATGGTCACCTTCTCACCCTTCGTGTTCGACAGCGTGATGTCTGCCGAGCTTTTCATGTCCACTACAATCTCACAGGCTTCCGTAGGCTTCTTGATTTTCTTTCCACGTACGTCGAGCATCTCTTTCGAGGGCACCACGCTCACGTAGGTTTCCTCACCATGGGTGAAGAGGCCGAGGTCGCGGGGAATGGAATTGGCGGAGCGGAACTGCTTGGTCGGCACCTCATTGGCATACTGCCAGTTACTCATCCATGCCAATACCACACGGCGGTTGTCGGGGGCGTTGTAGAACGATACCGTGGCATAATGGTCCTTACCGTAGTCCATCCATTTCGTGACCTTCGGCATCGATTCGCAAGTGAACTTCTTGCCGTCGAAATTGCCCACGAAATACTGTGTGGCACTTCCGCCGAACGGACCACCAGGGTTGATGTTGCAGAGAAGCACCCACTTGTTGTCAATCTTGAACAGGTCGGGACATTCCCACACACCACCGTGGTTGCCGTATTCCTTGCCGAACGATGACTCATATTTCCAAGCCTTCAGGTCTTTGGAAGAATAGATGCGCATCTCCTGGCCTGCGGCGAGTATCAGGTTCCACACCTTGGCTTCCTCGTTCCAGAATGCTTTCGGGTCACGGAAGTCGGGGATGTCGCTGGTCAGTATGGGGTTGCCGGCAAACTTCTCAAATGTCTTGCCGCCGTCTTTCGAAACGGCCATCGACTGTGCCTGATGCTGACCTGCCGAGGTGTAGAAGGCCACGACGTCTTTTCCGTTGGTCACGCATGAACCACTGAAGATGGCTCCGAGCCAGTCGGCCTCAATGGCCAGCGGCTGGGCTTCCCAATGAATAAGGTCGCGGGTGGTGGAGTGGCCCCAGGTCATGTTTTCCCACTGTGAGCCGTAAGGGTTGTATTGATAATACAAATGCCATACGCCATCTTGATAGAACATGCCGTTGGGGTCGTTCATCCATCCATAGAGAGGGGTGTGGTGATAGAGTGGACGGAATCTCTCGCTGTTTGTCGTGTCAAACGAGTTGCTGTATTTCAATTCCTTCCAGCACACGAAATCTTTCACTGCTCCCGTCATGCGGCGGTCGCCTTGGAAAGAGATATCAAGCAGTTGTGCCTGATTGATTTGCAAGGGGACATAATAGTCCACCTTGTCAACAGCCAATTTTACGTTCAGGCGCTTCACCATCTCGTTTTTCTTATCGAGCACGGCAATGTGGGCATTCTCTGCTTTCTCCTGTACGGGCAGGAGAATGAAGGTCTTGCTCTGCTCCAGTCTCAGCATGGCATGGTTTTCTCCCAATACCATCGGATTCTGGGCATTCATGGAAGCTGCCATCAGGATGGCTGTCATCAGGGTTAGTAGTTTCTTCATCTTTTTTCGTTTTTAGTTATCTGTCGCAAAGATAAACAAATCAGTTATTGTTTGCAAGTTTTAACAAGCGAGACTTGAATAGCTTTGAATCAACACCAATAAAATGATTGGCTATTTAATCACTTTCTTTTTCCCATTCACTATAAACAAACCCTTCTGTGTCTGTTTCACAGGCTGGCCAGCGAGGTTAAAGATGTTGCCTTGGGGTTCCTCTCCAATACCACATTGTATGGTGTTGACGCCAGTGATGGTTCCCCCATCATTCAACTTGATGATGATATTTTGACACTTTGTAAGAATGTTTTCCCAATCAGGATCGGTATATGTGGCACCTGTAACATCGAGAATTGTGGCATCTGAAGCCAACTTGGCAGCAATGACGGCATAGTCACTGAAATCTTCACCATGCCAGTCACCATCCCATGTGTTCTGATAGTGTCCAACCTCGATATTTCCAGTCACCTTCACCTCGCCACTGAGTGAGTTGTCGCCATAGGAACGTACTGCCATATCATTTACCATGGGGCCATTGAGTTGGATGTCGTCGATGTAGATGGTCTTGCCCTCACCATCGGCAGTTTCTTCAAAAGGCCAAATCGCAATGACGTTGTTGCCTGTCTCACTTATCTTTTCGTTTTCGGGGCCTACGCTGTAATCATATACCATCGTCTGCCATTCGTCAGGGGTGTCATACCAAAACACACGCTTTGCATTGTAGGCTCCATCTTTTCCTTCCAGTTGCAACATCACATTGTGCTTGTCAGACATCTTCAGACGGAACGAGATGCGGCGCAAACCTTTAAAGTTGGCATCGCCTACGGGCAGTGCAGCGTTATGGTGTTCTTGGTCCCACCCGCCAGGGTTGGATTTTAGTGTTACCTTGAGGCATTTGTTTCCATTCTCCTCAACTACTGTGGGGTCAGCACGGTTCCAAAAACCACCATCACTTCCTAATTCTTTGTCTTCACCATTCCACAGAATGACCTGAGCATTGCATGTTATTGTGGCGAAAAACAAAACCATGAAAAGATTCTTTTTCATTGATAGAACGTTTTTTAGAAAGATAACACTATTGTTGGCTGACTTTCAAGTCGGAGACAGTGATAGACCCGCCATAATTGTTAATGCTCCAACAGTTCTTTTGGATACCGTAGATACGCTGAGTGTAGGCACAGACATTGTTGATGTAGAGTACCAAAACCGAGTTGTCTGTATAAATGTCTATGTTGTAAACGTTGTCTGTTGGACGTGTGAAATTAAATCCATCGGCAGCTTCGATGAAACCCTTGCCTTCTTCACCCTCTTGTTCAAAGTTCACCTTGCGGCCATCTTCCCATTCGGGATTAACAACCATTGTATAATACTTCTTCGAGTCAGTGCCTCGAGCGAACGAAATACCAAATTTGTCCCAGTTGTTGGAAGTCTTCACAGTGAATGAGATATGATTACAAGTACCGAGACGATTGTAGAGCACGTAAGCACCATCGCCACTCAGAGTGCCGTTGTTGTAACCGTTGGAGGAAATTATGTTGGCATTAGCTACTTGATTGTACTTAGCTGCCATGGCAGGCACTGCACCGAGTGTCAGCGTACCGTCGGCATGTTGAATAATCTTGTGACATACAAGAGCACCGCTCCAGTTGGGCTCGTTGCCATCGCCAGCACCTACGTTGGTGTTCTTCTCATGGATATCAGCACCCGAACGGAAAGGACACCATCCCCAGATATAACGGTCTGTGCCATTGGATGCTGTCTTGCCAGCATAGAAGGCTCGGCTGTCAAGCACGCCCTCATGGCCATCTGCTGGCCATTTAGGACCATCGTTGAAACAGCTCTTCAGTTCTTCATAGGTTTTGGCCACCATGTATTTCACCTTGCGGCTCCAGGATGTACGGAAGCTCTCGCTGTAGACCATATACCAGTAATCTCCCATCTTGAAGATATCTGGACACTCGAGCATACGGTCCCAAATCATGCGGATGCGGCCAACATGTTCCCAGTTCTTCAGGTCGTTTGACTTGAATTCTGCAAAAACAGGGTCACCGCCATGCTGCGGATAAGTAGAGATGACCATGTGGTAGAGGTTGTCATCGGCAACGAAAATTTGTGGGTCTCGGAAATCGTTGCTGGAATAACCGAAGTCTGGTCCGTTGAGAGTCCAAAGTTCATCCTTTGTCCACGTCTTAAAATGAGAAGAGGTTGCACGCATCACCACCTCGCGGTTCTTGCAGTTTCCGTTGTGACCTGTATAGTAGATATAATATGTGCCGTCTTTTTCGTAGGCACAACCTGTACCTATAGCAGCGTCCTGTTGATAGTCGTTGCTGCCAAATGGAAGGAGTTCGCCCAGCGACTCATAGTTGGCACCGTCTTTGGTTGTAACAGCCCAGATGGGGTGGAAACGATGGCTCATATTGTTGTCGAATTCCTGAAGATAGAGAATCTTGAAGTCACCAGCCTTCTGATCATAGTAAGGCATTGGGTCGCCCACACGTCCTACTGTTGGCTTGTAGAATGTAGCGAAGCCCTGAGCATCTGTAGGGGCAAAGAATGTGCCTGTGCCATTCCAATCCTTGGCGGGATCGCCATAGTTCTCGTCGTCGCTGCATGCTGTCAGCGCTGAGGCTGACAGCATGAGTGCGAATGCTGAATATATCATTGTCTTCATAATCTTCTGTTTTTATTTTGTTAGATAATCGAATGCGTTGAGCATGATGGTGCCCATGTTGTCGTGGTAGTTCGATGTGTAAGGAGTAGGCGAGTTCCAATCGAAGAGTCCAGAACCGAGGCAGATAATGCCGCCCTTGCCGAATTCACCGCTTGCACCTTTCAGTTCCCATGAAGATACGCTGTTGTCGCCACCAAGTGCACGGCCGCCTGTCTTTGCCTCCACGGCTTCCTTGCCGCCGCTATAGGTGTCCCAGAAACCATATTGAGATGTTGTGTTACAGATGGTGTAACCCTCGTCAAGTGTATATATACGGTCTTCATCGGCACCCGGATACTTCTTCAGATTCTTCCATAGCGGATGATTTATGTCGTAAGCTTTGAAACTCCATGGGTTATCGCCCATCAGGTCGGAACCTTCTCCGCCGCCGCCACCCCAAACATTGTTGGGATAAGCATCCTCTGGCATGGCACCAAGTGCAATGGCATAGTTAACAGCTGAACGTCCAAGTACGAAGGCACCACCATTCTGCCAGAATTCCTTCATACGTGCCAATGCCATCATCGCACCGCTCTCTGCCTCAGCAAAACCGTTATAGTTGCCATACGAAGAACAATGGCGATGGTAGAAGATAAATTTACATTTCCCTAATGAAATGTTACCGCTTGCCACATCGCTCCATGAAGCATAGGCAGCACTGGCGATATTGCCTGTCAACCACTTGGCGGCAGCCTTCTCCTCGTCATTCAGCAGTTCTATATTCTCTGCTTCGCCGACAAACAGTGCTACAGGTTCATCTATCAATGTTACATATACGGTATAGACTGTCGTTGCCGTATTGTCGTTCAGTGTTATTTGGAAAGGCTCTGTGAAGTTCCCTTTTGTACCGCTGGCGGGACTGCAGGTGGCGTCTTCACTGCATTCTACCTCAAAAGTAGCATTGCTAAGGTCGATACCACTATTTGCCATCACACTTACGGTGACAGTTTTGTCATCCTGGTTGATGGCTCCTTTCACTCCTTCCAAGATAAACAGTGACATTAGTGCTTCGTCGTTACGTACACTTACCTGATAGTCCATGACCAAATCTCCATTCGAGATGTGAAGATTCCTGTCCCCATCGAAATTGATGCGGTCTCCGACTTTCATGTTGGTTTGCGCACCGGCTGAAACATTTAGACTGGTTATTTCCATATTGCTCTTTTGGTCGAAGTCAACAGGCACTTTAACCTTCACCAATCGTTTCTCGTGGCTGATCGTGCCTTCATACTGACCGTTTAGCACGAATTTCTCAACCAGGCATGAATTGCTCACGTCAATACTGCCCGTATTATCATCACTGCAAGCAGTCAAACCGCAGATGATGCAGATTGTGCAGAGGATGCTATATATCGTTTTCATGATTCTCATTTCGTTTAATTCGTTAAATACGTGGTTTACCATTGTCCGCAATTTTGCGTGTAGTGACCGTTAGATGCTGCCATCTGTTCAAATGGTACCGGCAGATATTCGTTCTTGTTGGAAGTGAACTGTGAACCGCTCAAAAAACTCATCTTCTCGCTCTCGCTGCTATAGAACTTGTTCAGCACGGTGGCCGCATCGCCCCAGCGTACCAAGTCAAAGAAGCGCTCACTCTCCATGGCTAACTCAAGACGGCGTTCCATCTTGATGATCTTCATAGCTTCATCTTTGGAATAGGAGCCGTTGTAATTGCCTACTGCAAAGCGTACTCCATATTTGTTGGGATAATTGGATACTACACTACCAGTTGCCATGCCTGCTGCACGTTGGCGCACCTTATTTACCTGTGCAATTGCTTCTGCCGTCTTTCCCAATTGTGCCAAAGCCTCAGCACGCATAAGCAGTACGTCGGAATAGCGGAATACAATGCGGTTCATCGAACTTGCCCACTGTGAGTCACACAAATACAGATAGCTGTCGGTAAGTGATGGGTCAACGTTCTGTTTCAGAGATACAAAGTATCCGAATGTACCACCTGAACGACTCCATGCATTGCTCTCACTGATCATGAAACTTGGATTGAACATATAGGGAGTACCGGGAACACCAACTGTTACGAACAGACGGGGGTCAACAGTCTGATTACTACCTACAACATAGTCTACAGATGCGAAGTCGTCTAACATCGGCAGTCCGTCGCTGTTTGTGCGGTAAGCATTCACGAGATTGTGAGATGGCTTGTAGAAATCGCAACCAGAGTCATGTACCTTGGGAATACATGGAACAATCAAGCGGTTTGAGAAATTCAAGTTGCCATATACGGTACCATCGTTTCTTGAATATTGAATAGCCCAAAGACTCTCCTTGCCATTCTCATACTGTTCCTCAGGGCGGAAGTTGTTATGCATGTCGGGCTCCAGTCCATAACCTCCATAGAGGGATGCATCGGTGTATTCCACTACTTTCTGCAAATCTGCTTCGGAAATACCTGTCACTTGATTGGTGCTGGCATCATCTTGATGGTAAGCCTTGTAAAGATATACTTTGGCCAGGAAAGCTGCACAAGCTGCCTTCGTGGGACGGCCTTTCTCTGCTTGTGTCACAGGCAGAACAGCATAAGCATCTTCAAGATCATTAATGATTTGCTGCCAGCCTTCATCGTTGCTGTATTCTGTGTTTGATAGGTTGTTATAGTCCTCTTCCTCCATGTTTGGCTTGTTCACGAAAGGAATCTTCTTGAACAGACGTTTCAGCTGGAAATGACCATATGCCCGCAGGAACTTCATCTCAG
>CACXDY010000207.1 GCA_902766505.1 uncultured Prevotellaceae bacterium | reverse complement strand
TTGTCAAAACTCTGTTGTTGGAATCCCTGTCCCTGTATCATTCGTGCTCCCTCAATCAGACAGTTGCGATAATAGATGCTGTCGGGGAATAGGTCTTTGCGGCCACCATGACAGGTGAGCATGACAGATGTGTTGTTGCCTGCTTTGAAATGACTGTCGCTCACGTGAAATTGTCTCAACAGGGTTTGGCCGTAAATGATATGCATGCCATCGCCCAGCATGTCGGCTTGCTGCAAGTCGGCATGCTTTACATGACAACCACGTACTCCGCCAAATACATTTTGGGTGAAATCCTTGGATTGCCATCCATCGATAGTGATTCCGGTACTCATGCCATAACCGTTTTTGACGATAAAATCATGCGACATCCCCTTGAAAGACAGATTGGAGAAGCGAAGGTCTTGGCAGCCGAAAATGCCGAAAGCCACGCACCGGGAGTCACTGCTCGACAGCCGGTGGTGATTGTGTGGGGCTCCGTCATCACGGTCGCGGAGGCAACGTACCTGGAGGTCACTTATTTCACCATGGCTGCAATGATACATCCAAGCCCAGGTGTCTTGTGAGAATCTCTGTGGGTGACCTTTTGCCTTTGTACGGAGGAAAAGGGTGGCACCATTTCCCTTGACATGGAAGTTGCTGAGATTCCGCCAAGGTGTGGTGTTGGGACCGTTCGTGTCATCGAGCTTGCAGTAATAGACCACAGACCGGAGATTGATATTGCCTCGTCCCATCAGGATGGCTCGGCGGAAAGCGGGAGTGTCGTCGGTCATAAGGCTGTCGATGTCGCACATGGAGCCGTTTGAGAAGATGGTGGATATCCGTGTCGTCAGGTCGGAGAACACTCTGTCGGCCCGGGCTTTGCCTGTTTTCGGGTCATTCCATTCCTCTGAGTTGCCCCAACGGCTGTAATAATTCTCTCCTTCGTGGAGAAGGAAGCAACATTGGGAAGGACAATATACTACTTGTCGGGTATTGGGGTAAGGAACATATTCCCAAAAGTCACTGTTGACAATATGGTCGGATGGGTATTGGATACATGTGCGACTGGCTACATTCTTGAGGACCGGGTCATTCACCTCGCCGTTGTAGCAGCGTAAGGGCCTGTCGTATAAGGCAATACCATCACCGCAGGCGCCAAACCATTCTGGACAGGCCGTGACCGACCAACTGCCCCCCATGCGGAGGGATGCATCAAAAATATGGGCATCATTGTCGGCTTCTATTTGGGTGTCATTGCCCAGCAGGATGCCGTTGAGGATGATACCGTCCCTGAATCTCAGAGTGGTGGCTGCCGGGATGGTGACCGTCTGTCCATCGAGGTCTATTGTGTCGGATATCAGGCAGACACCATCGACCGGTTCAGGCAAGGAATTCCCAACGGAGGAAGGCTTGCCTGAAAGAGGAAGAATGGCGGCTGCCGCAACGGTCAATACCATCATTCGGAGAGAAATGGAGTGATTCTCCATCATGGTTGCTTCATCGGTTTGGTGACTGGTTCCTGTCCGGCAGGTGAATGCTTGACATATTTGTCGTAGTCATAGCCATAGGCCATACGGGGCTTTGCCACATATTGTCCGCTGCTGATATCCCGTTCGGCCTTGTAATAGGGAGTGGAAAGATGAGCCATCCTAAACAGCAACTGGCAGGCATTGTCGATGGTGCCTGGGCGATGGACGGCCGTCCGGAGGTCGTTCACTATATCAGGGTGCCGCTGGATGTATTGGTCGGAGCACCAGACAAAGAATGGCACTTCAAATTGGTATTTCAGCAGATTGGGGATGTCATCGCTGACAACCCTGGTGCGGGAATCACGATAGTCATACACCTCTTCGCCATGGTCGGAGAAAAACACCAATAGGGCGTTGGTGTTGCGGAAGTGGTCGATGATACTTCCCAGAACATAGTCATTGTAGTAGATGGCATTGTCGTATTCCGCAATATACTGCCGCTTGGTATCATTCAGATAACTCTCCTTACGCTTGATGTCTGAGCTTTTGAATTTCTCAAAACCCTTCCCTTTGGGATATCTGTCGGCGGCATTGACATGTTGGCCAAGCAAATGAAAGAGAATGAGATTGTGAGAGTTGGTCAGACTGACGTTCTTGAAGAAATCTTCTATGAGGTCTCCATCGTAATCGTAACTCCTGTTGCTCACGGCTGTATAGGAGTATTGTTGGATGGTCTTATCGAAAAGGAAGGCATTGACAGAGAAGGTAAAAGCAGCCGATGAGTTCCAGATGCGCTGCATGTCCCAGAAAAACACATCGTAGCCGCTTGCCTTGAAAATAGTGGGGAAGATGGGCTTGTCGTACCATTCCTCACCATCGGCAATGCTGTTGCAGGAGAAGGCTGACTTTTCCGACAACGTGGTGATATTGTAGGGGGAAATCACATTGTCGAAGGCAAATAACCGGCCTTTCGTCTCCTCTTCATGCATCCGGGGGGTGGTGGGATTGGGGTAACCGTATAAATCGGAATGAACCTTGATGAAAGACTCACCGAGAACGAATATGACATTGAGAGAGTCGGTATCTTCAATAACCCGATGCTCTTGGGCCACTTTTCGGCAAATGTCGATACCACGTTTCACTTCGTAGGAGGCTACACGGGGACCCTGCAGTGAGTAGATCAGGCTGGTGACGGCATCGAGCGATGTGGTGTTATTGGCTGCTGCCCATTGGTCCATTTCGGCTATCACTTTGCATTTGAACAAGTCGCGGTATAATGGCCATTGAACTACACCAATGACCAGTAGTATGCAGGTGACCAATGTCAGCAACCATCCTTGTATTTTCCCCTCCAACCAATGGCCGATTTTTTTTCGTTGGGTTCTGATTGCCAGATAGGCAAAAGCGACAACCACAACGATGAGATAAGTCTTGATGGCACCACTGCCAAGCAGGTATGTGGCCATGAATTCTGAAGATTCCTTGGGATTGGTCTCACCGATAAGCAACATGATTTGTGGGGCAAGCGTCAATCCAAACACCATGAGCAGGAAAAGAATGAAAGAGAAAAGCGCCAGCGCAAAGATAAAGAACAGCCATCTTAAAAAACCAAGGCGTGGCAACGAAGCAATGGCCGAAACAATATATGTGATGAGAAAAGAGATACCGAGATATCCCCAGCTGGCCATTTCTGCTGGTTTCCTGGCAAGTGACACTAATGTAGGAATGCTGATGAGAAACCAAAAGAAACCGAAAAACACGGCATCGTGCTCTATGGGTTTGGTGATGAACCTCAGTTTCCTAATTACTTGACGAATTGACATTTTTAGTTTCTTATTGTCTTTGGTTGTGCAAAATTATAATTTTTTTCTTGATATAGGCATCTTTCCTCTATTTTAAGTGGGATTGCAAAGTAAAAATTTTGTATGTCATGAAAAAAAATGTAACTTTGCAAATTAATTGCTGTAAAGCATTGTATTTGGTTTATTGGAAATCGAATTAGGAATATTTACACATTGTTGCCATTTGTGTTTTCAAGTCAATGATGTATGTTCCTTTGAATATATTAGAAAAACAAAAGAAATATGAAAATAGGAATTCTAAGAGAGACAAAGAATCCTGTTGATAATAGGGTGGCATTATCTCCAAGGCAGATAGTAGAGTTAATACAACGATTTCCTGGAACAGAGATTGTTGTACAACCCAGTAATATCAGGGTGTTTGCCGACAAGGAATATAGAGAATGTGGTATCGAAGTTAAAGAAGACCTTGCCGATTGTGATGTCATTTTTGGAATCAAGGAAGCTAAACCAGATATACTTCTTAATAATAAGCATTATTTTTTCTTTGGACATATAGCAAAAAAGCAAAAATACAACCAGCATCTTCTTCAAGAAATAATTAGTAAAAAAATTACTTTTTCTGATTATGAATATTTGGTAGATGAAAATGGTCAGCGACTTTGTGCTTTTGGATGGTGGGCTGGCATTGTTGGTGTTTATTATACTTTACGAGGATATGGGTTAAAAACAGGGCTTTTTGACTTACCCAAACCTACCTTGAAATTTACCTTGAATGATTTGAAAGAAGTTCTTTCTTCTGTATCCTTTCCCTCTTTGCGTATTTTACTAACTGGCAATGGTAGAGTATCACATGGAGCACAATATATTCTTGAACAAATCGGGGCCATTAAAATGGAAGAAGAATCGTTCCTAAACGGGATTAAGCCTGAAGGCTTAGGCTATTTTGTAGCTGAAACCAATAAACTTGTACGGCGTAGAGATGGTTCTTCTTATTCAAAAGTCGATTTTATATCTCATCCTGATATGTATGAGAGTGATTTCATGAAATGGGCATATTGTTCGGATATTCTTATTACATGCCATTTTTGGAAACCAGGAGAACCAATCTATTTGACTCCCGAAGACTTATGTAAAAAACTCCCCATAAAAGTTATAGGGGACATCACTTGTGATATTCAAGGTAGCATTATGTCGACTCTTCGTTCTTCAACCCATGACAATCCATATTATGATTATAATCCAATTACAAGAATGGAAGAACTTCCATTTTCTTCGGATGATAATATTTTGGTCATGGCTGTTGATACTTGTCCTAATGCACTTGCTCATGATTCAAGTGAGTATTTTGGTGATATGCTTATTCAATATGTGTTTACACCATTATTGGATGGAACTTGGAAGGATTCAAAGGTCATTCAACGATCCACTATTGTGTCTGAAGGTGAGTTGACTCCCAATTTTTCATATCTTGATGCTTTTTCGAAAGGGTTGGAATAAGTATTGTTAAATAATCCAGGTGTATACTGTTGAAAGATGGGAAAGCACAGATTACATGACATTAGACTTTTGCAATGGGTGAGGTCTATATATCGTGAGCGAAAGATATGGGCTTCCGAACGGTCTCGTTTCTTAGAGGAGGCAAAGGTCAAAGAGCAACAAGGTCTGTTCACTCATGGAAATCTCAACGACTATATTCAAGCCCTTGACCGCCATCGTGTGACGTTTCAGGAATATATGTTGAGCTATGAGTATTGGGATATAGACGAGAAAAAGCGTTCGGAGTTTATCTCCAAATCCCAAATGCAGTGTATTTACCGCAAGATGGTTGAGCCTGAGGTTCGCAAAATGTTTGGCAATAAGGTTGAATTCTTGAAGACATATGCGCCTTTCGTACAACGCCGGTGGTTGGTGGCTGACGAGGCTTCCCCTGAGCAGTTTCGTGACATGGTGACCACTGTTGATTGCATTGTCAAACCGCAATCTGGAACTTGTGGCGTGGGAATTTTCAAAACCACATCCTCGGAGTTGGGCGATTGGAAACAGTTGTATGAAACCTGTGCGAAAGAGCATATGCTGGTAGAGGAATGTGTGAGGGAATGTCACGAATTGGAGGAATTCAATCCATCATCGCTGAATACCATCCGTGTGGTGACTATTTCGTACAAGGACAAATGCGAGTTTTTGGGAGCTTTGTTCCGTATGGGAACCCGCGGCAATTTCGTAGATAATACGCATGCCGGTGGTATTTTTGCCCCCATCAATGTAGAGAATGGAACCATCGAAAGGGATGGTATGGACAGTCATCGAAATCTCTATCCTGTCCACCCCGATTCAGGCAAGCAAATCAAAGGTTTTGTTATTCCACAATGGGATGAGATTGTCAGTCAGTGCCGGAAGGCGGCATGTCATGTCCCTGGTATTATCTTTGCGGGATGGGATATATGTGTACTCCCCAGCGGGAAAGTGGAATTTATTGAAGGCAACCATGCTCCAGACGTGGATTTGGGGCTGCAAGCACCCTTGAAAAAAGGAATCAAGAGAGATGTCCAACGTTTGGTAAACCAAGTGGCTGGAGTAGACCCATTGTCTTTTATACCCATAGCAAGTAGGACTTATAACAGTCGGTTGTGGTAATCTTTTCCTCAAAAATGAAAGAAATATGGAAATGAAAGAAAAAGTGTTGAATGCCATGATGAGGGCCCTCGAGAGAGTCAACCCCTTATTTCCTGATGACCTGTATCTTCGTCTGCATTATTATTTCGCCATGGGGAAACGGTTGCATTTGAACGCCCCCAGGACCATGAACGAAAAACTGCAATGGTTGAAGATTCACCAGAAAGACCCTTTGTTGACAAAATTGGTGGATAAGGTTACTGTCAAAGAATATGTCGCAGAGAAATATGGTGAGGATTTGGTCTGTCCCCTCCTTGGCGTGTGGGATTCAGTGGAGGAAATAGACTTTGACAGCTTGCCCGACCAATTTGTGTTGAAAACCAACCATAGTGGAGGGTCAAATGGTGTGGTGATTTGCAGTGATAAAAGCCTTTTTGATATCGACCAGGCGAAACGTAAACTTTCCTTGTCGATGAACCATGATCTTTTTCCGAGATTCCGTGAATGGCCATACAAGAATGTGAAAAAAAGAGTTTTCGCCGAGAAATTTTTAGGCAAGGACTTGGTAGATTATAAATTCTATTGTTTTAATGGGCTCGCTGACTGTGTGCTGTTGTGCGTGGACCGGCAGATTGGCAGTCCGAAGTTTTATTTCTTCGACCGCGACTGGAACTTGTTGCGCTACAATAAAAGAGGAAAGGCTGCTCCGGAGGGTTTCACATTGCCTAAACCAGAGAATATCGATACACTTTTTGAATTGGCTGCCCGCATGTCGGAAGGATTTCCCTATGTAAGGATGGATTATTTCGATGTGGATGGTCATTGCTACTTTGGTGAATACACTTTCTATCCTGCCAGTGGGTTCGACAGCAACCGTCTTCCTGAAACAGACAGGTTGTTTGGCGACAAGATTGACTTGAGCTTGGTAAAAAAGTAATAACAACCGTTGGGAATGGGCAGCAGTCAAACCAAAAGCAATCATGAGAGAGTAGCGAGCAATACGCTATTTCTTTACTTGCGTATGCTCATTCTGATGGGTATCACGTTCTATACCTCACGCGTGGTGCTCAATGCGCTTGGAGAGGTGGATTACGGTGTCAACAATGTGGTGGCCGGCTTTGTATCCATGTTTGTCATGTTCTCCCACACCATGTCGGGAGCTATCAGCCGGTATATTACGTTTTCACTGGGGCAGGATGACAAGGAGCGTACGAAAGCTGTTTTTTCCAATGCTTTGTTGATACAAGTGGGATTGGGAGTCGTCATTTTTGTGGTAGGGGAAATACTGATGGTATGGTTCCTCAATCACAAAATGGATGTTCCTCCAGAAAGAATGCATGCGGCAAACATTGTGTTGCAGTTGTCGCTGATAAATTTCATCCTCAATCTTTTCCGTGCTCCTTTTGATGCTTGTATCGTGGCTCATGAACGAATGTCGGTCTATGCTTATCTGGGTTTACTTGAGGGCTTATTCAACTTGGTGATAGCATTGATTGTCAAGCATTCCAATACCGACAGGCTGATACTTTATGCAACTCTCAACCTCATGGCGGTGGTACTCGTTATTCTCATGTATGTAACTTACAGCCGGTTGAAATTCGATGAATGCCGCTTGGTGTGGGCTCCTGAAAAGAAACTCATCGTCGAGATGTTGGGCTTTTCCGGGTGGAATTTTGTCGGTGTCATGGCTGGTGTCTTGCGAGGTCAGGGCATCAATATGCTTCTCAATCTTTTCTGCGGTCCAGTAGTCAATGCAGCAAGAGGATTGGCCATGCAGGTGGACAAAGCTGTGACGAGGTTCTCGTCGAGTTTTGTCATGGCCATCAATCCGCAAATCACTAAAAATTATGCTGCAGGACAACGTGAGGAATATGAGCGTTTGACTATGACTGGTTCAAAAATCTCTTTCCTCCTTTTGTTTTTCCTATGTCTTCCCGTGCTGATGCAGACGGGTTATCTGCTTGATTTATGGTTGGTGAAAGTACCGGAACATACACGGTTGTTTGTCATCTTGATTCTTTGTCAGGCATTGGTCGACTCGTTTTCCACACCTTTGATTACCCTGTTGCTGGCAACGGGAGATATTGGCCGTTATCAGATATTGGTCGGTGGAGCCACGTTGTTGAATTTTCCCTTGGCCTATCTCTTGCTCTATTTAGGATTCATGCCAGAGTCAACTGTGTGCAGTATTATTGCCATCTCGGTTGTCACCTTGTCTTTGAGGCTTTATTGCCTGCATAGGCAAATTGGTTTCCCCGTCAAGAAATACCTTTGTCGTGTGACGCTCGTGGCTCTACGTGTGGTATTGTTGTCCTTCATTGTACCATTGGCGATGAATACTTTTTGGACCACAACGTCCATACCTGTGTTTGTGCTGAAAGTGGTGGCGATGGAAACCGTTGCTTTGGTAGTAATCGTTTGGCTCGGTCTTAATAAAGCCGAGCGGCATTTTATTTACAATACCATTAAAAAGAAATTGAAATGAGTATCGTGAAAGTTTGCCATGATGATTGTTGCGGTTGTACCACATGCCAGGCTGTTTGCAAGCATGATGCCATCTCCATGCTTCCCGATAGTGAGGGCTTTTCTTATCCCATTGTGGATGAAAAGAAATGTATGGAGTGTGGTCTTTGCGAAACAGTATGTCCAGTGTTGAAACCTGTCTCTATAGGTGAGAAACCTTTGAAAATCTTTGCTGCCTATAGTCAAGACGAGACTGTGGTGAAACGTAGTACATCTGGAGGTATATTCCATCACCTGGCAGAATGGACCATCCGTCAAGGTGGTGTGGTTTGTGGAGTTGTCTACGACGAGGAATTCCAGGTGAAACATGTATTAGCAGAGACCATGGAGGAGGTCGCCAGGATGCATGGGGCGAAATATGTTCAGAGTACGATAGACGATGGTTTGTTGGTCAAAATCCGTTCCTACTTGCGCCAGAGTCGGTGGGTCCTCTTCAGCGGTACTCCCTGCCAGGTTGCTGGAGTACGCAATATGATGAATAGTGGACGGGAGCATCTGTTGTTGTGTGATGTGGTTTGCAGAAGTGTCTCAAGTCCTATGATATATGGAGAATATTTGAAGTTTGCACAGCGGAATGACCGTTTGAGTAGAATCAATATGCGTGCGAAAACATATGGATGGGACAAAACTGCATTCAGACTGGAATATAAGAACGGAAAGTGTATTGAAGGGAAGGGCGATGCCCAATTATGGCACGACATCCATTTCTCGGGCATGGTGTCAAGACCAAGCTGTGCCTCCTGCCGTTATTCAAACATGGTGCGTGTCGGAGACATTACTTTGGGTGATTTTTGGGGTATCAAACGGTCACATCCAGCCTTTTTCCATCAAGAGGGTGTATCCCTGATTATGGTCAATTCTGATAAGGGACATGCTGTGCTAAAGGATATTTTCCCTGACTTGGTGGCATTGGAGTCAACATCCCAGCTTTGCCGGCAACCAGCATTGTGCTCTCCTGCGCCTCGTTCACCTCGACGACAGGCTTTTTGGGCAGATTTTGAAAAAATGACTTTTGAGAAATTGGCCGTGAAATATTTCGATTATGGATGGCTTAATCAAAGCCGGAAAAAAATGAAACGATGGGTCAAAAAAATGTTGGGAAGAAAATGAAGGTAGCGTTGTTTACAATTTGGCACGATAAGAATTTTGGCGCAGAACTGCA
This sequence comes from uncultured Prevotellaceae bacterium, assembly GCA_902766505.1. Classification (GTDB taxonomy): domain Bacteria; phylum Bacteroidota; class Bacteroidia; order Bacteroidales; family Bacteroidaceae; genus Prevotella. The sequence goes on along the minus strand of CACXDY010000207.1, from coordinate 10,851 downwards.
GGCGTATGCTACTATACAGACTTTACAGGAGATGGGGCATACGGTAAAGTTGGTGGATTACCGACTTAACGACCAACCTTTCTTGTTTTCCCGTCAGGGAATTTCTTCGGCTTTAGAAAAGGTAAGTCCACAAAATAGAATGTTTGAGCGCTTTTGGGCAATCATGCCCCAAAGCCGGCATTATTCCAATTTGAATCAATTGATGGCTGACCCGCCAGTGGCCGATTATTATTTGGTGGGAAGTGACCAAGTGTGGAATCCGAAAATTACAGGTGACAAAATAAAAGCTTTTTTCCTGCCTTTCGGAAGTCATGAAGTGAAAAGGGCTTCATATGCCTCCAGTCTCGGTGGTGGTGAATGGTTGGGTGATGAGGAACTCACCTCTTTTGCCAAACAACAACTTCAACGATTCAAGAAAGTGAGTTGCCGGGAAGAGTCAGCTGTCGTGGAACTCGAACGAATCCTGGGCATCAAAGCAACTACTGTGTTGGATCCTACTTTGTTGCGCAGGGATTATGGCGAGCTAACCGGCACCATCGTGGAAAACAAATCATTGGTTTATTATTCTTTATATAACGAACCAAGAATCACAGCTTTGGCAGAGGAATTGGCTAAGCGCATGGGGATAGACTGCTTGTCGGCCAACAATCGAACAGCTCTTTTGGGAAAGATTCCATGGACACGCACATCCATAGAGGATTGGATACGATACATAGCGGGAGCGAGGTTTGTCATTACCCATTCTTTCCATGGATTGGTGTTGGCCTTGTTGTATCACCGCCCCTTCATGGTATTGTATACCAGCAGTAACAATCGTCAGGGCAGAATCACCGGCTTGCTACAAAAAATAGGACTCTCTGATAGATTCTTTACCGATGAGAGGGATGCCTTGGAATCGGGTGTCTGGGAAAAACCGATTGATTATGAGATGGTTGACAGCAAAATTGATGCTCTCCGCAACAGTTCCTTGGAGTTCTTGAAATCAGTCTTTGAGTGATAGGATATCCAACTATTGTGAAACCATTATTTGAGTGATTATTTGGTGAACTCCTTAAAAATGAGTAATTTTGCAGTCTTATTCAATAGTAGGTAAAAAGTGTTAGACTAAATATGGTCATTAATTCTTTTATTTTCTGGCTTGTCTATCCTTTCCTCTTCCTGTTTTATTGGGTCATTCCTTCCAAAAATGCAGTGTTGAGAAAATGGTATCTCATCATTGTTAGCTATCTGATTTATATGAGTTTCAACCCAAGTTTTACCTTGGTGTTGTTGTATGTTACCTCCATTACTTTTGGAGCGGCCATCTGCATTGAGAATGCTGATAAGAAAAAAAGGAAAAAACTGCTGCCCTTATTCCTTATCGCAAGTTTTGCTCCGCTTTTTCTATTGAAATACCTGAGATTCTTTGCAGATGCTTTCTCAGACTTGTTGGCTCTCTTCCATATACAGTTCCAGATTAATGGGCTCAACTGGATTATTCCGATAGGTATCTCTTTCTACACCTTGCAAACGGTGGCCTATGTCGTTGAGGTATATTATGACAAGACAAAAGCGGAGCGCAATTTCTCCGACTATATGTTGTTTGTCTCGTTTTTCCCACATATCGTATGCGGTCCTATCAGCTTTGCTTCAGAATTGTTGCCACAAATCAAACACCCGAAACCATTCAATTATGACTTGGCAACCAGAGGCTTAAAACGTATCTTGTGGGGTATGTTCCTCAAGTTGGTCATTGCCGACAGGGCAGGACTCTTTGTCGATTCTGTCTACCGTGATTTCATGCTCTACTCTGGTGGCGACTGTATAGTGGCAAGCATCATCTATTCCATACAAATCTATGCAGATTTTGCTGGTTACAGCATGATGGCCATAGGTATCGCCAATACATTGGGATATCAGTTGGTGGACAATTTCAGAAGACCATATTTTGCTGTCACGGTAGGTGACTTCTGGAGAAGATGGCATATATCGCTCTCCAGATGGTTGAAGTATAATATTTATATTCCATTAGGAGGTAGCCGCTGCAGCAAACTGAGAAATTACATCAATTTACTCTTGACTTTCACGGTAAGTGGTTTGTGGCATGGGGCAAATTGGACCTATGTATTCTGGGGTCTGACTCACGGCATCGCATTGGTGGTGGAAAAAATGTTGGGCATACACAAATTCGGCGACTTGAAAATGCCGGTGAGACTGTTCCGTATTTTCATCACTTTCAATATCGTCAACTTCTCAAGAATCTTCTTCCGGATGCCAACGATATCCGACTCTTTTGAGCTTTTGGGGCATATGGTGAAAGACGGATTGTCGCCGATGACTCTCACTGATGAAACCAATCTCCTCTATTTTCTGATAGCGCTTCCCATTTTGATATTTGTAGATACCTGGGAGGAATTCTTCAAGGGAAAGAGCCGGTTGGAGAATAACACGTATGTGAAGTGGGCTTTTGCTGTTTTCCTCGTGTTGTGCATCCTGACGGTCGGCGTTCTCGACAGTGGACAGTTTATTTATGCAAAGTTCTGATATGAAAAAATATATACTGAGGATATTGCTGTTCTTTTTCATCGTTGCCGTAGCCGACCAATTGCTCGGAGCCGGTCTGATGTATATGCGCAGGAACGCCGGTAGTGGTAGTGCCAGGGAAATTGAGTATACCACCAGGCAGTGCAATGAGGATGTGCTGGTTTTTGGTTCTTCCAGGGCCATGCACCATTATGTACCCAGCATCATTGAGGATTCATTGGGAATGACTTGCTTCAATTGCGGTAAAGACGGTTTGGGACTGTATTACAATTATGGTCGTTGGATGCTTATTCGGGAACATCATATTCCCAAAGTCATCGTTTATGACTATTGCCATTTCGACCATGAGGTGGATTCGGTGCCCAACAACCGGTTCTTGACCGAACTGAGACCCTATTGCGGCAATCCTGGAGTAAAGGAGCTGTTCAATGATGTGGAGAGCATGGAGAAATACAAGGTGGCATCAAGCCTCTACCGCAATAATTCCAAATTACTGCAATTGATAGGGGGATTCGTCAAAAGGGAGAAAATGACGGATGGTTACCGTCCTTTGAAAGGAGAGATTTATTATTTTTACAAAATCAAGCCAAAACCTGATGTCGACACTTTGAAGTACAGATACTTGGAAAAATTTATCCAAAGTGTCCAGCATGATGGTGTAAAACTGATTTTCATGCTCAGCCCATATTACGATGGGGTGAATGCCTCTTGTCCTCCAGAAATCCAGGAATTATTTAGAAAATACAAGGTGGATTTCTATGATAATGAGAATTTGGAGGGTTTCACCAATAATAAGAGCTTGTTCCGCGACATGAAACACCTCAATGAAAAAGGAGCGGAAAAGTATACGAAAATCGTGGTGGGGGAAATCCGGAAAAGTATGGAGAGACAATCACCATAAGGCAAAAGGGTGATTGTCAGGACAATTAGTGGTGCAGCCTTTCCTTCAATTCCCAGATAAGTCTTTCACGGTGCGACTCACATTCTATCTGATTTAGAAGGAGAGGTATTTTCTTGTCGGGATACAAGGAGGGCAATAATCCCTTCGCACACAGGGTGCGTGCGGTTTTCGAGGTGTATGGACTGAGTAGCTGTCGGATACCAATACTTCGCCGGGCTATGAATGCCTGATGGGATTCAATCATTTGATGGGGGTCGGCAATGACAGCATTGATTTCCTTCATCCTCTCATCAATGGGTTGACGGTCTTCTCCTTCGAGGAAATGTATGTCGGGTGTTTCACCACATTGATGGTAGGGCATCAACTGGAATGTGACACCGCTCTTGTCAAGGGTTAGTCCCACCATGTAACCTAAGTTCCATCCACCATGAAGGAGATTGGGCCAGTCGAAACAGAAATTGCCCAAGCCATAGAAAATAGGATGCCCATGATACACCTCATAACCGCTGAAGCGATGTTGGTGATGATTGACCACAGCATCGGCGCCGGCATCTACAAAGAAACGGTAGGTGGCCTGCATCCGGGGGGTAGGAATATCGTAGTACTCAATTCCTCCATGCACAATGACCAATACGTAGTCAGCTTTACCCCGTGCTTCCTGAATGGCATAGTATTGACTGATGGGGTCGATGGGATTGGCACCACCAGAATGTGGGGTGGCTATGCTGAATTCATGCTCTGTGCAGTTGATGATAGCGACAGTCTCACCATGAAACTGCTTGTATAAGGTCTGTGATGCAGCAGCGAGGTCTGTTCCGCCACCTACATGGTCAATACCATATTCATGAAGTGTCCGCAAGGTGGAGGCTATGCCTTCATCACCATAATCGAAAACATGATTGTTGGCTAAGGTGACACAATGGAATCCTCCGGCTTTCAACAAGGCGACGGCATGATGGTCTCCTTTGAGGTTGGGGCCGACTTTCTGAATAGGTTGTGCCTCACCCGTGACAATAGGACATTCGAGGTTGACAATACAATAGTCGAAAGCCTGATTGCTCTTGCTTACCTGTCCCATGACAGCCTCGTGTTTTCCCTCGGCTGCCAAACGGGGTATACGGTGGTATGGGGTGAAGTCGCCCGCTATGGATATCCTCATTATTTGCGCACGTCATTCACACCGAGAAGATACCATTCATAAAGGCGGTGAATACCTTCATCGATGTCTACTTGATGATGCCAGCCCAAGTCGTGCAATTTGCTCACATCAGTCAACTTGCGGGGTGTGCCGTCGGGTTTGGTGCTGTCCCATTTCAGCTCTCCACGGAATCCTGTTTCGGCCATCACTTTCTCTGCCAGCTCGCGGATGGAAATCTCTATACCAGTGCCAACATTGATATGGCAGTTGCGAATCTCCTTTGCTTCAGGGGCATGGGTGTCGGTGAAATCGACATGGAGCAAAACGTGGACACTCGCATCTGCCATGTCTTCGCTCCACAAAAACTCACGCATGGGACTTCCGGTACCCCATAGGATGACGGCCTTTGGGGTGATGCCATAATGCGATAAGGTGGTCAATATCTCTTCCTGGCTGCACTGACCGTCGACACCCTCTACAGGGCGCAGGTTGAGGTCCTTGCGCACGGCTTCCCAATTTTCTTCATTCAGACATTTGGCCAAATGAATTTTGCGAATCATGGCTGGTAACACATGACTTTTCTCCAAGTGGAAATTGTCATTGGGACCATACAGATTGGTGGGCATGACGGCCACATAGTTGCAGCCATACTGAAGGGCAAAACTCTCACACATCTTCAGACCTGCAATCTTGGCGATGGCATAGGGTTCATTGGTATATTCAAGAGGAGAGGTGAGCAGAGCTTCTTCGGTCATAGGTTGCGGTGCCATGCGGGGATAGATGCATGTGGAACCAAGGAACAACAACTTGCTTACATTATGCCGGAAACTCTCGCCTATGACATTCTGCTGTATCTGCAGGTTTTGGTAAATAAAGTCGGCACGATATTGCAAGTTGGCCATAATGCCCCCTACATGGGCTGCTGCAAGAACAACGGCATCAGGTTTCTCCTCATCAAAGAACTGACGGACAGCCACGGGGTCGAGCAAGTCCAGTTCTGCATGAGTACGCCCTATCAGACGGGTATAACCACGGCTTTTCAAGTTGTTCCAAATGGCTGAGCCTACCAAACCACGGTGACCAGCCACATATATCTTGGATTCTTTGGGTAAGGTCATGACAGTTGCTCTTTTAAATACAATTTTCGCACAAATTTCATATCGTGCTCAATCATGATTCGGATTAGTTGCTCAAAGGTCGTCTTTCTCGGATTCCATCCCAATTGTTCACGGGCTTTTGTGGGGTCGCCAAGCAATTGCTCCACTTCTGCAGGGCGGAAATATTTGGGGTCGACCTCTACAAGGACGCGGCCCGTTGCCTTGTCAATGCCAATCTCGTCTACTCCCTCACCTTGCCACTCCAGGTTGATGCCCACAGCCTTAAACGACAGTGTGGCAAATTCCCTCACGGTGTGGTATTCTCCTGTGGCCACGACAAAATCATCTGGCTCAGGCTGTTGCATGATGAGCCACATGCATTCTACATAATCCTTTGCATATCCCCAGTCGCGCAAGGAGTTGAGATTGCCGAGGTAGAGCTTGTCCTGATAGCCTTGGGCAATGCGTGCGGCGGCAAGGGTAATCTTTCGGGTGACAAAGTTTTCACCGCGCCGTTCACTCTCATGATTGAACAAGATGCCATTGCAGCAGTACATACCATAACTTTCGCGGTAATTCTTCATAATCCAGTAGGCATATAATTTGGCAACAGCGTAGGGTGAACGGGGATAAAAAGGCGTAGTTTCACGTTGGGGAATTTCCTGTACTTTCCCAAACAACTCGGAGGTGGATGCCTGATATATGCGGCACTCTTTCTCTAAGCCACAGATACGGACGGCCTCAAGAAGCCTCAATACACCTACTGCATCCGTGTCGGCTGTGTATTCGGGGACATCAAACGACACTTTCACATGGCTTTGAGCCGCTAAGTTGTAAATCTCTGTAGGACGGACTTCGCCGATGATACGTATCAATGACGATGAGTCGGTCATATCTGCCCAATGGAGATTGACAAGCCGCTGTTTTTTCATGTCGCGTACCCATTCATCAAGATATAGATGCTCTATTCGTCCGGTATTAAATGACGAGGAACGACGGAGCAAACCGTGTACCTCATATCCTTTCTCTATCAGGAATTCAGCCAGATAGGAACCATCTTGTCCTGTAATACCTGTAATCAGGGCTGTTTTTCTGGAGTTATTCATTGTTCTTCAGCGAATTGTTTGATTTTCTGTTCCTCGTTAAGTTTGCAAATCAGAAGGGTTCCATCTTTCTCAGCCACGATGAAGCCGTCGAGACCTTGTATCACGACCTTGCGCTCCTCTGTGGTGTGGATGATACAGTTGTGTGTGTCGAAAAGCGAGATGTTCTGTCCTATCTTGCTGTTGCCATACAGGTCTTTGGGTGATTGGGCGAGAAGTGACCCCCAGGTTCCGAGGTCGCTCCAACCGAAATCAGCCGGGCAGACAAAAATCTCTGAAGCCCGTTCCATGATGGCATAGTCCACCGAGATGCTTTCACATTCAGGATAGCGCTGGTCTATTTGCACCTGCTCTTCTTCCGTTCCGTAATATGGTGTCAGGTTCTCAAAGATTTTTGCCATGGCAGGGACATACACTCTGAAGGCGTTGACAATGGTGCTGACACTCCAAATAAATATACCGGCATTCCAAAAATAGCTCTTGTTGCGGATATACTTGGCAGCGGTTTCAGCATCGGGCTTTTCCCTGAAGGAGTCGACGCGGAAAATTTCCTTGTTACGGGCAGAACTTGCTGTGAGGTCGGCCTGAATATAACCGTAACCTGTCTCAGGACGTGTAGCCTTCATACCCAGTGTAACGATAGCATCTGTCTCACTGGTAAAGACAAGGCAAGTACGGATGACCCGTTGAAATTCGCTGTTATTGGTCACAATATGGTCGCTGGGTGTGACAACTACGTTGGCTTTCGGGTCTTGTTTCTTGATGCGCCAACTGACATAGGCAATACAGGGAGCCGTGTTGCGGCGGCATGGTTCGGAGAGAATGTGTTCAACAGGTGCTTCGGGAAGTTGTTGACGGACAATCTCTGTATACCGCGCATTGGTGACAACCCAAATATTCTCGGGTGGACATATGTCGCGAAACCGGTCGTAGGTGAGTTGAAGCAAAGTACGACCTACACCGAGAACATCGATGAATTGCTTGGGGCGCTCGGCTGTACTCATAGGCCAAAAGCGGCTACCTACACCTCCGGCCATGATAACAAGATGATTTTTTGATGTAGTCATGTATGTTTGGTTTATTCGTGTGTGGTCTTTTTCTCTTCAGGAGTATCTCCGTCTTTTGTGCGGTTGCGTTCCCAGGTGCGTCGCAGGTCACGGAAAGGCATCCAGACGGCCTCGCTGGGATAGTGACGCAACAACCTCAGGCGGAAAGTCTCAAGTTTGATAAATCGTCTGAAGTGACCTTCCACACCTTCAAGAGATGCGTTGAGCCGCTTCTCGTACTTGCCGAAATTACCACCCTCGAGTATTTCATTGAGCAGAAATTTGCCCTCGGATTTGTTGGGCTTGGTATATAGGTATTTTTCGTCAAGTCCCAACACTTCCTTCTGCAGGTACATCATCGCCTTGGCGAATTTATGCATTCTGAATTTCTTGAGTAAGGCAACAAACTTCTCATTGGCTTCTGGAGTGATGCCGTCGTTATATCTCTTACGCAAAAGGAAATAATAGTCGATAATCTGACGAAGTCCTATGCCTTCGTAGATTACATGGCGGAAGATATGGTCGAGTTGGTAGAAAAGATTGAATTCGTTGGTGGGGGTGCAGAAGGAGTATTTCCCATCGGGAGAGGTAATTCTGTTCTCAAACTGCTCTGGTCCCATGATGTCGCAATAATCCCACATCTTCTTGTTCATCCGTGGGTTGAACATCCTGGTGGGGTGGAAATGAACTTCTACAGGAGTTTCCCTGAACATGGGGAAGTCGACATGCATCGAATTGTAGGGTTCATTGTAGTATTTCTTGGTGAAAGCCAGGATTTTCTCCTTGCCTCCCTCCAACCATATATCGATATCGCCGGCGGCTCTCAGATATGGATTTGGATACATGAGCGCATTGCCCTGCCCCTTGAGAATACAGTTGCGGAACCCATTCTCCAGGAACCAATCAGAGGCTTTTTGAGTGTGCTCAAAAAGGCGTGTGTTGTTTCTGTTTAATCTGTATTCCTCAAAAACCCACTCCATGACATCGTCATCGGTGGGTTTGTTGCCCTGAAAGTCTTCAATCTTGAGCTTTCCGTCTTTCATGAGGACAGTGGGCACAAATAAACCGGAGATGGTGTGCTTGATGCTGAACTCCAAAAGGTCGTGCCAGCGGATTTCCTTGATGCAGGCAGGTATGGGGTAATTATCATTCAGGCAAAAGCGAAGAAATTCTAAATATGTAGCGGAGTTATTCATTTGGGGAAAGCTAACTTTTAATGATCTATGATTTTAGTAAATGTAAGAAGAATAATCTTGAAATATTCTTTCAGGGTCATGTTGTTGATATATTTCAAGTTAAGCTCAATTTTACGGGGCATGATTTGCTCAATATACATCTTCTCGGGATTCTTTGCCTGTCCGAGAATGACATTTTCATCTGAAAATTCAATAGAGGCATAGTCTGTAATACCTGGCCTGACGGTGAGGACAACCCTTTGTGAGGGGGTATACAGTCTGACATATTTTTCCACCTCAGGACGGGGACCCACAAGGCTCATCTCTCCGATGAATACATTCCACAACTGTGGGAGTTCATCAAGTTTGTATTTGCGAATGTAATATCCAGCCTTGGTGATTCTGCTGTCCTTGCCGCCTACGGTAATCAGGCGGGAGTGGTCCGAGCCTGTCCGCATGGTGCGGAACTTATAGAGTCTGAATGGCTTCCCGTTTTTCCCAATACGTTTTTGGGAATAGAAACCGGGGCCCCTGCTGCTGAAACGGATGATGATATAGAGAATGAGAAATAGGGGTGAAAACAGTATCAACCCAAGACCAGACAGCAGTATGTCGAAAAACCTGATCATTTGGTGTTTGTCACTGTGTTGTAGGCGTCAATCACTGTCTTGATAACAAAACGTACCTTCTCGTCATCGAGCTGAGGATAAACGGGAAGGGATATTTCATGTGCATAATTGCAGTACGCCTGGGGATAGTCTTCTATTTTGTAGCCCAACTGACGGTAGTAGGTCAGCATGGGTAAGGGCACGAAATGCACATTGACGGCAACTTCATGTCGGGCTATCTCATTGATAATGGCATCCCGCTGACTTTCACTGATGCCGCGGATGCGGAGGGCATAGACATGATAGGATGTCTCAAAGCCATCTTTATTGGATGGTGGGAGAATGGCCCATGGTTCTTTGGAGAAAGCTTCATCGTAGAGGTTGTATATCCGTTTCCGCTCCTCCAGCAGATGACCATATTGACGTATTTGAGCCAGTCCAATAGCAGCGTTGACATCTGCCATGTTCACCTTCATGCCTTTTCCGACAATATCGTATCGCCATCCACCAGCCTGACTCTTTGTGAAAGCATCTTTGGTCTGACAATTGAGAGTCATCAACCGCATCTCTTTATACAATTGTTCGTTGTCGAATGGCTCGGGCAGGTTGAAACAGATAATACCTCCTTCTGCCGTAGTGACATTTTTAACTGCATGCAGAGAGAAAATGTTGATGTCGGTCTGAGTACCACCTCTATGGCCTTTGTATGATGCACCCAGGGAGTGGGCTGAGTCGTTGAGAACAAGAATACGACCCAGTTTTTGCTGGATGTCATTGTCAGGCGAGAACATGGATTTTATCTCTGGTTCTTTGACCAAGGCCATGATGGCATCGTAATCACAGGGAAAACCGGCAATGTCGACGGGAATGATAGCTTTAGTACGAGGGGTAATGGCTTTACGGATTGCCTCTACAGAAATGTTGAGGTCTTCTTGGGAGTCGACCATGACGACCTTGGCTCCTGCCCACATGGTAGCCATCGCTGTAGCACAATAGGTGTAAGCAGGAATAATCACCTCATCGTTGGGACCAACACCAAACCAACGAAGCATCAAAATGGCTCCAGATGTCCAGGAGTTGACAGCGAGAGCCGCTTGAGCACCTGTCAGTTTCATGATTTCGGCCTCAAGCGCTTTTACTTTTGGACCCGTAGTTATCCATCCGGATTTGAGGGAATCAACGACTTCATTGATTACACTTTCATCAATATAAGGCGGAGAGAAAGGTATTTTCATATTATTTAGAGTTTGCTTGATAATG
>CACXDY010000206.1 GCA_902766505.1 uncultured Prevotellaceae bacterium | reverse complement strand
TTCATGGCGGGTGATGACCTCTGCCATCTGGAGGAAGGTCTCCGTGATGTCATCGAGACAATCCGCCCAGTCTGTGCCGATGTGCGGCCACGTCAGTTGAATCATGCCTTGCGGATGCCATTCCGCCGGCAAAAAAAGTTGGTTGTCAGTCATTTGCTTGGTTTTCTTGGCTTTTCGTGAGCCGCATGAAATAGAGCCCTGGGCACATTGTGGTAGGTGAGGCCGTAAGACGGACCACAAACCGTTTTTTCACCTGGCCGGAAGCATCGGTGATGAGGGCGGCGGGGATGGGGAATTCCATATTGATAAAACCATTTCCATCGCTGCCTTTGGCGGTGCGGGGGATGGTGATGTCGGCAACAGAGACGCCATCTATGGTCAGCGTGCAAGTGCGGCCGTGGTCGGACAGAATGAATCTCAACATGACACTGAGGTTGTCGGCCACCTCATTGGGATTAAATAAGGTATATTGGATATGGCCATTGGCTTTTGCATCGCGGTAACGCCCTGTGCGGTAGACTCCCGTGCTGGTGTCGCTGGAGTAATCATATTCGTGGCCTGCTTCGCTCTGCTGTTCTCCAGGTGCCACAAAATCTATGGTGCGGGCGGCCAGAGCAGCATTGGCGGCCTCGGTCATGGCCATGTCGCTCTTCTCAAAATTCTCCTGAGTCTGTTGATACCAGTAGCACATATACCTGGCATGGTGTATCTGGTAGAAGGGGCGGAGTGTGAGGCTTTTCCATGGGTAGTTGGCGGCATTCCCGCGGCTGACATCTATTGTGAAACGAAGGTCTTTGTCGACCTTGCGTGCGATACGGTCAAGAACATTCCCGCGGCTGCCTATCAAGAGGGGCGCGTCGATGAGACTCTTTGAAGAGGCACGGCTTCCAGGAGCATGGTCCATTCGGCCGGAACCAGCATACTCATTTTGGAGTTGCTCGTAGGGAAGTCCGGTTTTGGTGGCCTCTGCCTCTGTGGCTGCGGTGGTCTGTGCACCAAGAAGGATGGGACCGAACTTGAAGGCGATGTAGTCGGTGTAGCCAGGACATTCCTCATAGCAGAGTTCCATGGGGAGATAGACTTTGATTTTGTCGCCTTTCTTCCAGGAACGGCGGATGCTCACATAACTGGCAGTGCCTTTCTTGACGGAGGTGTTCACTGCTTTACCATTGACAGTAATGCCGTATTGCTCACCGGCCCAGGACGGATGCCGGATAGCGATGGTATAGGTGCCGCCGCGGGTAATTGTCAGGGTAGAGGTGGAGGTGTCGGGCGTTGGGATGTTGGAGGCTGTAGGGTCGATAGCAGGGAACAGTGTTTCCTGACGAACACCAAACGTGGCGTCGGTAAGTTCGCTCGGTGTGAAGAGGTTGACGTAGAGCGTCTTCTTGCCGTCATGGGTATAGATGAAATGGCCGTATTTTGAATGGTTCTCCATGCCGGTACCAACACAGCACCACATGCCTTGGTTGACTTGGGAATAGATGCGGTAGCCTTGTGGACGCAGGGTGGTGAAATACACATAACCACCAGTGGTGGGGTCTTGTGTGGTGAGGATATGGTTCCACATGGCATCCTCGTAGAAATCGGCATATCGGGCATCTCCGGTCTTGTCGCTGAGCATCTCGGAGAGTTTGAGCATGTTGTTCGTGTTGCAGGATTCGGGGCCGTCGAGTTGGTCAATATAGCGGTTGGCATTCTCACTGGCCAGGAAATGCTCGTTCACACTGTTGCCGCCGATACACACCGTACGGTTATTGGTCACATCCGTCCAGAAATTGACGGCGGCTGTCAGGTAATTATTGGCAGCGGCATCACATTCTGCAATACGTTCCATACCGATGTATTTGGGTACCTGTGTGTTGGCATGGCGGCCATTGAGGAAGGTGGTGTTTAGGGTCTGCATGCCATCGAGCATCGCCTTGTGGGTGTATTTCTTGGCAGCAGCCAGATATTTTTGGTCCTTGAACAACTGGTAGGCATCCAGCAAACTCTCGTTCATTCCACCATGCTCAATGCCGAGCAGGGACTCCATGTCTTTATCACTCAATTTCGACACGACGTTGACACTCCAGTCGGCCATCTTGCGGAACAGTTGCAAGGCAGTTTTGTTTCCAGCATAAAGATAGGCATCTCGGAGACCGGCTAAGATTTTATGCTCGCAGTAGAAAGGAACCCATCCTCCGCTTCTGCGGAAAGGCTGGATGTCGCCTTTATAGAGTGACTTCCAGACATCATTGATGGGCTGCCCTCCGATGAAGCCATAAAGTCCTTCGGTGTTCTTGTTGTATTCGTCCTGACAGTCTTTCATGACGGCTATCATGAAATCGAGGCGTTCCTTAAGCAGGCCCTGGCTCCCCTTGTCATGGCAGGCGGCATAGGCCAAAGCGAGTGCCGAGAGATAATGGCCTCCCACATGTCCGTCAAGATTAAAGCTGGCATCTCCCCAGTTTCTGAAAGACGGATGCTTGCTTTCCCATTGGTAGTAACGGCTTTTTTCATCGGTCGTGGCTCCCAATCCCGACTGGCGCACATAGGGCGTGAGTAGTCGGTAGTGGTCATATTCCAACAGCATCTTGATGTTCAGGTCCATGGCTGTCTTCATCGGACCATCGAGCAAAGTCACTTGCTCCAGTTTGAAATGTTTTGGATAAAGTGCAGTTTGGGCGTTTGTCGATATGGTCGTCGTGACAAGTAATGCGACAAAAAAATGACGTAGGCTCATGATAGTTGATTTGCTGTTTGACAAGTTTTTGGCAAAGTTACGAAAAGTCGAGAGGAGAACAAAATGAACTTGTTCATTTTTTATCCCGAGACGGAGTAACTTCGGTGATTTATCACCAAAGTTACGATGAAGTGAGGGGGAAATACAAAATGAACTTGTTCATTTTTTATCCCGAGGCAG
>CACXDY010000205.1 GCA_902766505.1 uncultured Prevotellaceae bacterium | reverse complement strand
ATTCTAACCTCAACATCAATTTCCAAAAGCAAAGGATGCCCAAATATGTGGAGGATAGCCTCGGGATGAAAATACCCGTGGCTCAAAGGCACTGGAGTTTCAATACTAATGGGAGTTTTCAGAGAACAAACAACGCCATTGGCAATGTGGTCACTTATAATGAGACAACAGGTGGGCGTATCAGCCGACCGGAAAACATCAATGGCAATTGGGGTACCAATGCTGGTGCTTCTTTCAATATCTCCCTCGATACGTTGAACCGCTGGGATATCAGTGGTTCTGTAAGGGGTAACTATGATCATCGGGTGGGGTATGTCAATCTCAACAGAACTGCCGTACCTGATAGAAACATCACCCATTCTTATAACTTGTCGCCTTCACTCTCATTAAGCTTTAGGAATAAATGGCTTAGCTTCTCACTCAATGGCAATACGACCTATGCTAAGACCAAAAACCGGTTGCAGGCTTCCAACAATCTCTCTACCTGGAATTTCTCTTATGGAGGTAATACAAAAATTACCTTCCCTTGGGGTACCAACCTGTCGACGGATATACACATGTTCAGCAAAAGAGGATACAGCGACCAGACACTTAATACCAACGAGCTGATTTGGAATGCACAACTGTCGCATAGCTTCTTGAAAGGTAAGAAACTGACCGTGATGCTGCAATGGTATGATATCCTTCATCAACAGACCACTTTCTCACGCACGGTCAGCGCAAATGGATGGACCGACCGAGAGGTGAATGCCATCACCTCATATGCCATGTTACATGTGAGTTATCGACTCAACATGTTCGGAGGAAGAGACAATGGACGTGGAGGGAATCGTTTCGAAGGACGAGGGGAAAGAGGACCTCGAGGAAACTATGGCTTCCCTGGTGGCGGCGGCTTCCCGGGCGGCGGCTTTCAAGGTGCTGGAGGTTTCCAAGGTGGAGGCGATAGAAGATAGCGTGATGAAGACCTGGTGGCTATGATGGCTTTTCCAAGGTTTTGCGGAATTTCATCAGCACTTCCACCACTTCTTCTATGTTATCGGTAAGGGTCAACAATAAATTCTTATATCTTCCACTTGTCATCAGTTGTTCCAAAAGGGGGTATATCGGCATCTCTTTTGTCCAAAATTCTGTTCCTAAAAATACCATCGGACTGGAGAATCCAAATGACAGATAATGATTCTGAACGGCATCCTGGAAAACTTCCTGCATGGTGCCTGCACTGCCGGGCGTGTAGATGATTCCTCCATAGGCTAACGTCAGGATGCTGTCTTCGCGGATACTGTTTTCAAAAAATTTCGCAATATGGGTGGCAAAAGGGGTGGAGGGTTCATGGCCATACAACCAGGTGGGAATACCAAGACTCACATATTTGTCCTGGGGATAACGATGGATGACCTCTAAAGCGGATGACAACCAACCTTCATCGGAGAAGGTGGGAGAGCAGGCAAGTCGCTTGAGAGTGTCGTCTACTTCTTGAGAAGACCTTCCTGCCAGCCATGCGCCTAAATGGGTTGCTTCCATGGCACCTGGACCTCCACCACTGAGCATATAGAAGCCCTGTTCGGTTAGGCGTTTGCTCAACATGACGATTTCTTTGTACTTCTCGTCTGTCCTCAAAAGGGCGTGACCGCCCATAATGCCTAAGCAATGATGATGATTGTGCTCCTTGAAGAATTCATTCATGGCGGTATGAATGCCATGGTCGTGAAGTGTCCGGGCAAGTGACTCCATAACACTGGGGGACTGCTTGCCGGTGGAAATGTAATGCGTGTATACTTTGCTGTCAAAACAAGTCTTGATACTCTCCTCGTTGTCTTGACGGTATCCTTCGTATAGGTCGTTGGCTGTGTAAAGACGTTTGCGGGTAACATCATAGGGGACTGCTGCCAGGTAATCAGTGATGTCCTTTAATTCGTTGAAGTCTTGTGCTGATATCATAGTGTGGGATTTTTACCTACAAATATACTATTTTTTGGTGATTAGGGGCATGAAAATGGTGCTTTTTCGTCATTTTATTGTATTTTTGCTTATCTTTTTTATGTTGTACGAACAGACAAAAATCAATAATACAGAAAGATATGTATAAAATCGTATTAATAACAGGAGCGACAAGCGGTATTGGCTTGGCTTGTGCAAGAAAATTCGCAGAGAATGGTGACCGGCTGATTCTTACAGGAAGAAACGAGAAACGTTTGGATGACATCAAAAAGGAATTGAATAAAAAAGGTACTGAGGTGGTGACTCTCGTCTTTGATGTCAGGAATCGTGAGGATGTGACGGAAAAAATCAACAGCCTTCCTGATGAATGGAAAGATATCGATGTCCTGGTCAATAATGCAGGACTTGCGCTTGGTCTGGAACCTGAATATGAGGGTAGTTTCGATGAATGGGAAACAATGATCGACACCAATATCAAGGGATTGCTCACGATGACACGGCTCATTGTGCCTCACATGGTTGAGCGCAGTAGTGGACATGTTATCAATGTAGGGTCTGTGGCTGGCGATGCCGCTTATGCCGGAGGTAATGTTTATTGCGCCACCAAAGCGGCTGTAAAAGCATTGACTGATGGGTTGAGAATTGATGTAGCGCACACAGGTGTAAGGGTCACCAACCTAAAACCGGGACTCGTGGAAACAAATTTCAGCAATGTGAGATTTCGTGGTGACAATGAACGGGCTGCCAATGTCTACAATGGTATAAAACCATTGACGGGTGATGACATCGCTGATGTGGCTGTATATGCGGCCAATGCGCCCGCTCATGTTCAGATTGCCGAGGTGCTCATCCTGGCTACGCATCAAGCCAGTGGCAGTGTGATTTTCAGAAAATAAAAAAGGTCGTTAGGACTTAATGGTGACAGAGGGGGAGGATGAGGTGAGCCACATCCGACGTTCCTCCTCTGGCATTTGCTCTATGGCATAGCGCAAAGCGGTGCGTGGCATTTCATGGGCGTGCTGATGAAGAAAGTCACGGAGGAGGTCCATACTGATTCGTTTGCCCAACTCGCGGAGCATCCATCCGACGGCTTTGTGCATCAGGTCGTGGGGGTGGTGAAGGTGTTTCTCGGCATAACGGAGGCACCAGGTGGGATTGCCCTCTTGTGTGGTCTTCCAGGTGCAGACCATACTGATGCGGTTGCGCCATAGACTGTCGCTCGATGCAAGCGTGTCTACAATTACTTCTTTCTCCTCTTCGTGCATGCCTGGCTGTAGACCGCCGATACAAGTGGGTAACAATAACCAATGCCCGAGAATCTTGGGCGCCGACAGGTCTACTAAATCCCAATTATTTGCTCTGTCTGCCTCCTGAAGGTAAAGTGTTAGGAGGGCATCGCGTTGATGAATGGCATCCAAATGATTGACCAACCTTTTGGTGGCTGATTTCTCAAATTTGTCGACCATGACCAACAAGCCACAAAGTCTGACCTCGTGCCATCGGCTTGATAATAATTGGGGTACCTCAGTGATTGGCATGTCTTTTGACACGGCTTTAACTATTTCGCGTGTCTGAGGAACCTTCAGACCAATGAAATCGTCACCTTGACCGTATTCTCCCTGACCGGTTTTGAAAAATCGCATGAGATTCTTGCGCTGCTCCTCATCCTGCAGTGACACCATATAGTTAATCAAGTCTTCGGCTTTTGTCATCTCGCTTGATGTTTGATGTGCTGTTATTCTTCTGTTGTGATGACTTGGGGACCACGGACAAGGTCCTTTGTGCTGACACCACTTTTCACCTCTATTTTGATACCATCGCTAAGACCGATTTTTACAGGGCGGCGCTCATAGGTCTTGTTGTCTCCACTACCCTTAATAACATAGACATAGGTCTCATTGTTCTCAAAGACAATGGCGCTCTCGGGCAATGTGATGACATTCTTGGCACTGGCCAATTCTATTTCTGCATTGGCGCTGTAACCAGAGCGGATCTGACCATTGTTGGGTACGTGGACGGCGGCTTTGATTTCAAATTGATTGGCACCGTTGCTCTCTACGGCTTTGGGGGATATATATTCCAACTGTGCTCCGAAATTCAACTCTTGCAAGGCGCCAATTGTAATCTTCATCTGCATGCCGGGAGTTAACTGGCCCACTTCGGTCTCGTCAATGTTCCCGCGAAATATCAGGTCACCCATATTGGCAACGGTGGCTATAGTGGTACCATCGTTGAAAGTGTTGCTCAAAATCACGGAATTACCTACTTTTACCGGTATGTCGAGAATGAGACCACTGATGGTGCTGCGGATGAGTGTGCTGCTGGCACTGGCGTTGCTTCGGGATACACCGTCGCGTACAACCTCCAAGTTGTCCACAGCGGCACGAACCTCCTCGGTGGTCTGGTTGAGGGTCTGAAGGGATTTCTCATATTCCTCACGACTTACCAACCCCTTGTCGTATAATATCTTTTCGCGGTCAAAATCCGTTTGGGCTTGGCCGACATTAATCTTGGCCAACCTGACCCTGGCTTCTGCTGAACTCAGTTGGTTCATGTCGGGGATGACTTTGACCTTGGCGATGACTTCTCCTTGGGTGACCATATCACCGGCTTCCTTCAGTATCTCAGTGATAATGCCGGATATCTGTGGCTTGACACTGACTTCATTGCGTGGCTCTATTTTGCCCGTAATGATGGTGGTCTTGCGGATATCTCCCATCTCAGGATGGAATTCCTCGTAAATGATGGGCTCGGGCTGAGACTTCTTCCATAAAAAAACGAAAGTTCCGATAAATACCAACAGTACCAGAGCTGCAATAATCAATTTTAAATACTTTTTCATATCTGTTCTTTGCTTGATTTCTTATTTGGGGTAGACTATTCCTCACGCATGGCGTCCACTGGTTTGATTGACATGGCTCGGCCTGCAGGGGCAAGACCTGCTAAAACGCCTAATATGCTCAACATCGCCACAGCACCTACTGCCGTCCAGAATCCAACTTGGAAATGTGCTTCCAAGATTCCGTCGGTCGTGTTGGCCAACTCCAGCATCTGGAGTATTAATACGGACAGCAAAATGCCGCTCATGCCTGCCACTGCGGTCAACACCACACTTTCTGAAATGATCTGTGAGAGTATGTCACGGGGGGTGGCACCAATGGCACGGCGGATACCTATTTCAGTCGTACGTTCACGCACAGTGACCATCATGATATTTGACACACCGATGGCTCCGGCCAGCAAAGTGCCGATTCCAACCAGCCAAATCAGGAAATTAACTCCTGTATAAAGATTGTCGAGCATTCCAAACATCACTTCTGTGTTGAAAACAGTCACGCCTTTCTCGTCCTCTGGGTCAACTTGATGAGCGCGCGCTATCACTGCACGCATCTTGGGGGTGATATCGCTGATGGTATAACCGGGCATGGCTGTCAGGCAAATCAGATGCACACTGTCGCCCAAGTTATAGGTTTGTTGGGCCAAAGTGATGGGAACACAGACTGCGTCCTCGGCACTACCGTCGATGTTCACCCCGCCGGAACTGAAATCTACTCCCACAACGCTGAAATAGTTCTTGTCGATGCGAATCTGTTTCCCACAGGGATCCCCTCCTTGGGGGAAGAGGTCCTTGTAGACATGTTTACCTATCACACAAACTTTCCGTCTCTGCTGAATGTCCATGTTGTTCAGAAATCGGCCATAACGCAACTTGGGACTCTCTACCTTGGCATAATCGGGCGTGAAGCCTTTGAGCGTACAGGAGAATTTCTTGTCCTTGTAAACAGCTGTGCATCCCCAACGTGATATCATGGGGGTGATGACATCTATCTCGGGAACCTGGTCGTTGAGACGCTCCACGTCCTTGTAGTTCATGCACCATGAACGGCCCTTGCGGAAACCACCATAGGCCTTGGTGGTCGGCTGGGCCCAGATAATGGCGGAATTAGTGGCAAAACCTTCAAAATTGTTGTTGAGAAGCTCCTTGAGACCTTGACCGCCGCCGATGAGCGACACGAGCATGAATACACCCCATAGCACACCGAATCCAGTAAGAAACGTGCGGCTCTTGTTCCTCGTCAATGTATCGAGTATCTCGCGGTAACTGTCAATATCTATTCTCATACCTGATAGGTTAATCTGCTCGAAGGGCCTCTATCGGCCGGGTGTGCGCGGCTTTTCTGGCAGGAACCAAACCTGCCAATGTGCCGGCAATAATCATGACAATAGTGGCTTCTATACAGACATCGAAACCGACGGTGGGGTCTACAAACATGGTCGCTTCAAACAAACCTGAATTGACTTTCATATGTCCGACAGTCTTGTCCATATAAAGATTGGCGGCTATGCCCAGCATCATACCGATGTAGCCGAAGAAGGTGGTTATCAAAACACTCTCTATGATGATGAGACGGAGGATGGAGTGGGGGGTGGCTCCAATGGCTTTGCGGATGCCGAATTCACGGGTGCGTTCTTTCACCGTGATTAGCATGATGTTGCTTACACCGACGATTCCACTCAGCAATGTGAAAATGCCTATGACCCAGAGGGCTGTTCGTATAATCGACAGACCTTTGTTCATCTGCATGTTTTGGGTGAAACGGTTCCAAATCCATATAGCACTCTCATCATTGGGTGAGACTTGATGGTTGCTGTTGATACGTTTACGATAACGGTCTTCAAAGGCTTCATTTTCCTGCTCCGTGGAAAGACCATGAAAAGTGAAAATGATGTTGTCGGCCTTATCACCAAGGTTGTACATCGTCCGCAATGTGGTGAAAGGTACGTAGACCGAACTGCGGAAACGGCTCTTGTCTCCTTTGAAGATACCGACTACTTGAAAGGCAAGGTTGCTCACTTTCACATACTTCCCTACCATGTCTGTAGGGGCTCGGGGGTTCAACTCTTTCGCTTGTGAGTCATCCAATACCAGACACTTTCGCTGCATGTCCAGGTCTGTTTGATTGATGAAGCGGCCATGGATGATTTTTATCTTGCTGATTTCCTGTTCATTGGGGTAGACACCCTCAAGACCGCCACTGAAATAGTTCTCCCCAAAGCTGATCGTGACGCCCCGCTTCTCTGACTGGGCTCCCACACCATCGATGTTGCGGGTAAACTCATTCTCGGTTGCTTGGATGTCTTGGTCGTTGAGTGTGATGGGGCGACCCTCGGACAATCCGTGATAGGCTTCAGCAGTGACTCCGCCACCAACCATCATGGAATTGTCAAGAAAACGGTCCATATTCGACATGGATGCATTGATGAGGCCGTTGCCGCAGCCAAGCAGGAAGATGAGCATGAAAATGCCCCAGGCTACAGCAAAACCGGTCAGTGTAGTGCGCAGCTTGTTTCGGCGCGCCGTACTCCATATTTCTTCAAGTATATCTCTCATGGGCTGCTATTTCATCATACCATTGATGCCGAAGGGCGAGGACTGGTGGTCCTTGTTGTCTTCTATCTCACCGATAATGCCGTCCTTGATGTGAATGATTTTGTTGGTCTCATTGGCCACACCGCTCTCATGGGTAACAACGACAATGGTCATGCCTTCGTCTGTGTTGAGATGCTTGAGCAGCTGCATGACTTCTACACTGGTCTTGGAATCAAGAGCTCCTGTGGGTTCATCCGCCAAGATAATGGAGGGGTGGGTGATGAGAGCACGGGCTATGGCGACACGTTGTTTCTGTCCGCCTGACAATTCGTTAGGATAATGGGAGGCCCATTGGGCAAGACCTAAATGGTCGAGATAATCCATCGCCATCTGATGGCGCTTGCGTCTTCCCACTCCTTGATAAAAAAGGGGCAACTCCACGTTTTCAACTGCGGTCTTGAAACTGATGAGGTTGAATGACTGGAAAATAAAACCTATCATGCGGTTTCGGTATTCTGCTGCTCGTTTTTCCGACAGATTCTTGATTAGCGTACCGTTGAGAATGTATTCTCCTTCGTCGTAATTGTCCAATATCCCAAGGATATTGAGAAGTGTGGATTTGCCGGAACCAGAAGCACCCATGATGGAGACAAATTCCCCTTTGCCGATGTCGAGGTCTATGCCCTTGAGCACATGAAGAGGCTGGGCTCCCTGATAGGTCTTATGAATATTGCTGAGGTGTATCATGACAGAAATCCTTGGTGCTTAAGTGCTTCAAGCAGGGTGGCAGACATCGATTCGTTGTCGTTTTTCGTATAGCGGCAGTCTGTGAAAACTTGGGCAAGAGTTGACTTGTTGTTGACTCGGACAAACTCAAGATTCTCTTCCAAGGCTTCTTTGGCTTCGTAGAATTGGTTGATGCGCTCTGGTGTGTATGGTTGGTAGGTTTCGTCGTGTACGAATGATTCTACACCAAGACGATCGGTCTGTGGTGGAGCTTCATCGGGCCATCCCAAGGTAATGGTGGCAACTGGCATGACCAATTGTGGCAACTGAAGTGTGTCGATTATCAATTGGGGCATATATACCGTGGTTCCGAGAAAACAACAGCCTAATCCCTCTTCCTCAGCCAGGTTGCAGAAGGTCTGGGTAAAAAGTAGTGCGTCGGTCGCAGCATTGATAAACGACAGAAAATTGTCGTAACCTGGTTGGGCGTCTCTGTTGAGACACCAGTCGGTCACACGACGGAAATCTGCACAAATGGTCAATACTACTGGTGCCTGTTCTACCATGGGTTGACCAAAATGGGCAGGGGATAGACGCCGCTTCATGGCGATGTCACGGGTCACAACTACACTGTAAAGTTGCAAATTGCCCATGGTTTGAGTACGGGATGCCTGTTGAAGTAAATCATTAAGTAATTTAGGAGACACTTCTTGCTGGCTGTATTTTCTGATACTGCGGCGTGTGAGTATACTATTCATTGATGAAATTCCTGATAATTCTATATTTTTGACATTATTGAAAAGCAAAATTACAAAAAAGGAATGATTGTTGGAAGTGTGTTAATATCTTTTAGCATTTTTAGTGTGGGCAAGATAAAGTAATTCTTACATTATTTATATAAATCCTTAATATATAGTTGGAAAAAAATACAGCGGACCCTAATATAAAACTTCCAAAAAGAAAAATTTTGATGTTAAAGAAAATATTTATACAATTTTAGTAAATAATATTATAATAAATAATTAAACAAAAGTATTAAAGTAAAAGATGAAATATACTGAGAATTATATATATAATGTTAGTGTTCCAAAAAGAAAGATTTATGGTGAATGATTTGTGTTTAACGTGGTAAAAAAACTAATCTATTTATTTCATAATATCATTTTAAGTTCGTAATTTTGCAATCTAAAATATTAATAGGATACTTGACACCATGAACCAAAATCTTACTTATTCTTACGATGAAGCATTTGCAGCTTCGCTGCAATATTTTGAAGGGGATGAACTTGCCGCAAGAGTCTGGGTTAACAAATACGCCATGAAAGACAGTTTCGGCAATATCTACGAGAAATCTCCTGTTGATATGCATTGGAGAATTGCTAATGAGATAGCCAGGATTGAAAAGAAATACCCTAATCCAATGGACGCAAAGCAGGTTTTCGATTTGCTCGACCATTTCAAATATATCGTACCCGCTGGCAGTCCGATGACTGGCATAGGAAACAATCATCAAGTGGCTTCTCTTTCCAATTGCTTTGTCGTGGGACTTGACGGTGACGCGGATTCCTATGGTGCTATTCTCAGGATTGATCAGGAACAGGTACAGTTGATGAAAAGAAGGGGTGGGGTAGGACACGATTTGTCTCACATACGCCCGAAAGGTACTCCTGTCAACAACTCTGCACTGACAAGTACTGGTCTGGTGCCTTTCATGGAGAGATACAGCAATTCTACTCGTGAGGTGGCACAGGATGGGAGAAGAGGGGCTTTGATGCTGTCTGTCAGTATCAAACATCCGGATAGCGAGGCTTTTATCGATGCCAAAATGACTGAAGGAAAAGTCACTGGTGCAAACGTGTCGGTAAGAATTGATGATGAATTCATGAAGGCAGCCATCAATGACGAGGATTATCTGCAGCGTTTCCCTGTCGAAGGGGATAAGGTGCTGGTGGAAAAACATATCAGGGCAAAAGAGCTTTGGCTGAAAATTGTGCACAATGCATGGAAAAGTGCTGAACCTGGGGTACTGTTTTGGGATACAATCATCCGCGAGAGTGTTCCCGACTGCTACGCTGACCTCGGATTCAGAACCATCTCCACCAACCCGTGCGGAGAGATTCCTCTTTGTCCGTACGATTCTTGCCGACTGCTGTCCATCAATCTTTTTTCGTATGTGGTAGATCCCTTCACTGATCACGCACGCTTTGATTTCGAACTTTTCAAAAAACATGTTGCCTGTGCACAAAGAATCATGGACGACATTGTTGACCTGGAACTGGAGAAAATCGAGGCCATCATGGAGAAAATCAAAGCTGACCCACAAACCGAAGAGGTAAAAGGAGCTGAGTATCATCTCTGGGAGAAAATATATGCGAAAAGCGGCGTAGGAAGAAGAACGGGAGTCGGTATCACCGCTGAGGGTGATATGATTGCCGCCATGGGTCTGACTTACGGAACAGAAGAGGCAACAAATTTTGCTGTCGATGTTCAGCGCACTTTGGCTCTCTCTGCCTATGGCGCTTCTGTAGATATGGCCAAGGAAAGAGGAGCTTTCAGCATCTACAATGCAGAAAGAGAAGCCAACAACCCGTTTGTGCAACGAATCAGGGAGGCGGATTCAGCATTGTATGAGAAAATGGTGAAGTACGGGAGAAGAAACATCGCTTGTCTGACCATTGCACCGACTGGAACTACCAGCCTCATGACTCAGACCACCAGCGGTATAGAACCCGTGTTTATGCCTGTTTATAAAAGAAGAAGGAAAGTCAATCCGGGCGATGCCAACGTACATGTGGATTTCGTGGATGAAGTAGGTGATTCTTTCGAAGAGTATATCGTCTATCATCCCAAATT
>CACXDY010000204.1 GCA_902766505.1 uncultured Prevotellaceae bacterium | reverse complement strand
TAAAAAGAACATACAAAGGATAAAAGACAACCACTATGAAAAAATTTATCGTCATTAGCCTTACCCTACTGACACTGAGCGCACCTGCATGGTGCTGTGGTGGGGAATGGAACAATCACAACAACTACCTTTTCAGTGTCTTCCCACGCGAGTTGATGAACACAAGCCTGTTTACCGACCGCATCAATGCCTTCTGGGAATCCTACACCAACGGCAAGGTGGACAATTACCGCTGGAATGCCGAAATCATCATGGAAACCGCTCAAAAAAAAGGTGACCAGGAGATGGTGGACTATCTGAAGATGCTTAACAAGTACATGGAGATCAGCGACCAATTGGGTGAGACATGGGAATATCCCACCAAGGAACAGCTTCAGAAGCGCAAGATAGACCTCAACACGATGGTGAGCAGGGCAAACAACTATAAAGGCCAGAAGCTGAAAGCGCAATGGCAGTTGTTGCTCATGCGTGCCAACCTCCTGTTGGGCAAGAATGCAGAAAACATCACTTTTTGGAAACAAAAAGGTTCGAAGTTGCCCGCCAGTGTTTACCGCGACATGATGTACAACATCTACGCCGGCTCGCTGCTGCGCGTGGACCGCCGGCGCGAGGCCTGCGAAATCTATGCAGAGCAAGGCGACATGGTGAGCATCAAATGGGCCATGCGCAAGATGCGCAACCTGGGTGGTATCAAGACGATTTACGACGAGGCACCCAACTCCGCCACCATTAATTTTCTGATTCAGGACTTTGTCAACAACGTGCAAGAAACCCTCGACAATGATGGATACAAGGAATGGGTGGAAGAACAACTCGACCGCCGCGTCATTGAGCGCAATGAAGCCTATCGTTTCATCGACTATGCCAACAATGTGGTGAAGGGCGGAAAGACCAAGTCGCCTGCGCTATGGATGGCAGCCGTTGGTGAACTGCAATATCTCTTCGGAGAGCACCAGAAGGCCATGAACAGTCTCAACCAGGCTGTGAAGATGGAGGGAACGCAACGCATGAAGGACAATGCCCGTGCCATCCGCATTATTGCCTCGATACCCGCCTCGAAAATGGACAACAGCTACAAGGAATGGTTGACGGGCGAGCTGAACTGGCTAATAGAAAAAGTCAAGGAAGAAGGCAACAACAATCCCGAAAACCTTTACGACAACCACTATTTTGATGTTTTCGACCGTCTTGTCTACAGTGAGTTGATGCCCAAATACGAGTCGATGGGTCGCAGCGACATGTCGGCCGCGCTGTCGAAGATGTTGGAATGCAACGAGATGCCCATCTATGGAAAGAGCAACAGCCCTTGCTATGACTCCTACTCCTCACAATATTTCTGGATTGTCGACCGGATGACACCAGAGCAGACCATCAAGCACTTCGACCTGCTGAGCAGTGGTGGGAAAGATGCTTTGGAGCGGTTTGTCGTCAGCCATACCAACAGTGACAAGAATTTCTTCAACGACCTCATCGGCACGAAGTACCTTGCCAACGGTCAGTTTGAGCAAGCCATCCCCTACCTGCAAAAAGTATCCCTGAAATTCATGGAAGGTCAGAATATCAGTTACTATCTGGCGAACCGTGACTACACGACAGCCCGCTGGATGGGCAAGCAAGAGACTGGAGATGCCGAATGCGATGGCCCCAACCAAGGCAAGCTGACATCGAACCCGAAGGTGAATTTCTGCCGCGACATGCTCAAGCTGCTCGACCAATACAAACAGCAGACCGGAGAAGCCCGCAAGAAGACAGCCTACGACCTGGCCACCCGTTACTTCCAGGCCTCTCATTTAGGAGACTGCTGGTATCTCACCCGCTACGGCCAGAGTGTGAACGACACAGCCCGCACCGACCGTCCAGACTTTGTGCAGAATGCCATTGTCATGTTGGAAGAGAGTGCCAAAAGTACTGAGACCATGCTCCGTGCCAACAGTCTGTTTGGCCTTGCCTACATCCCCTATGGCCCATGGTGTGAGACCGATTATGACTGGGAGAAGAACAAGCTTATCTACACCCCACTTCCCGCCAACCGCCAATACCTTGCGTTGAGGAATCTCAGTACATTTGTCAAGCAGAAAGGAATCAACCAGATGCCTGTCTACATCCAGAAATGCGATGTGCTTAAACAATTCCGGCAATTGAACTGAAATCGTTATAGATTGTTAGATTCTTGCTTATTTTGTTAAATTAATGCAATAAACCATCAAAAGCAATCCTTTATCCCAATAAAATAGTATTTTTGCAACGACCAAAAAGCATTGGAAGATGAAAAAAATAATTATGATGACCCTGTTGCTGCTGTGCTCATTCGGCTATGTGGCAGCCCAGAAACAAGCAGAAATCAAGTTTGACAAGAAATCTCACAACTTTGGAACCTTCTCGGAGTCCAATGCTGTTCAGATGTGCACTTTCGAATTTACCAATGTGGGTGATGCGCCCTTAGTAATCAATAGGGTTGAAGCCAGTTGCGGTTGCACTGCCACCCAATACACGAAGACCCCAGTCGGTCCAGGTGAGAAAGGTAAAATCGAGGTTTGTTACAATGGTGCCAACAAGATTCCCGGTCATTTCAAGAAGAGCATCACGGTCCGGACCAATGGAGCAACGGAAACTACCCGCCTCTATATCGAAGGAGATATGACAGAATTGGAATAAAGACAATCTGAAAAACAGTCATTCAATAATCCGGCGGTTGGCTACAGCATCAAAGCTGAACCAACCGCCGGACCGTGAAGTGACCTTTTTTGTCTTTTTTTTAAGTTCCGAATGAATAGGAGAAGCCAAGTGACATGAACTCCTTAAACTGGAAAAATCCGTGATGTTCGTCGCGCTTGGTGCTGTCGTCGAATCTTGGATAGATAAATAGTTTCGTTGAGATATATTTGTTGAAGTTGAATGTAAAGGTATTCTCCCACTCCCACTCGAAGCGGCTGAAAGTGGTGAATCCATACATACGCGTCTGATAAGCCATGTTTTCGGCAATCGCCCATTTCAAATCAATCGTGAACTGCGAACCGAAGTCGTGCAGGGTATGTTTGCCCTCCTCCAAGCCGTTGCGTGTGGCAAGTCCGAGTCTGTCGACATATTTGAAATTATAAGCAAAGGGAGCGAGGTGTATGGTACCAGTCAGTTTCTTCTTCCAAGCCTCGACGTTGTAATCCATACCGAGTGAGATATTGAGCACAAACGGCGACATGATGTCGGAGTAGACGAAACGGTCGTTGCTTTTGAATCCCCTTGTGAACTGAGTATAGGCCAGGAGCTGCAAGGTATAGTACCATCTCTTGGTGGCCTGCAATCCCAATTTGCTGGTGAAACGCAGCAGGTCTTCGGAAGCCTTAAAGGAGTGAACGCTATCGCTCTTCGATGTGAGGAATCCCAATTTCATCTCGAGTTTGTTGTCCCACTTCAATTTTTGCTTGTTGTTGTAGTTGGCTTCCATGGTGATGCTTCCCAGAATGGAGTAGTTGCTCTCGCCACCCTTGTACCAGTTGCCGGAAATGTAGGTTTGAAGTCCCTGGAGGAAATAATCACCCTTCACGGTCCAGAAATTTGGTTTAGTAACGAGCACGTCCACCGGTGCGTTTACCACCGTGTCCTGGATGATCGTCTCCACTTGCTCAACGAGTTCGGCATCCTGCTGGATGGGCGCCATAATATCGTTGCTCACTCCACCGACGCGTCCTAAGCGGTCCTCGCTGTTGACCACGAGGTCGGGCCGTTTGAGATAGACATTGAGCAGTGTGTTGTCAATCTCCTGAGCCACATCATCCGAATCCTCCATTTTAGGAGTCATTCTCAAAGCCCTCTTAGCGGGGGAGTGATAGAAGGTAAGCGGTGCAAAAAGCTTATAGAAGCGACCATCGGGGACGATTTCCTCCCAGTTCTCATCATTCACCTCCTGCGAATTCTGTTTCTCCTTGAAAGCCACAAGCGAATCAGAATAATTCTTGTTTACCTGATATTCCTGGTACTCAATGTACCTGCTTTCTTTGCCTGTGCTTTGGGCATGAGCCCCCAACGTACAAGCAAGAAGACATAACGCAATAAGACTTCTCATCATAAAAAAGAGTTATTATTTCCAATCATCTGCAAAATTAATCAAAAAAATCAATAACAAATGCAAATTGGGCATTTTTTTGAAAAATGAGTTGTTTTTTTAATAATCGAATTCAAAGTTTGGGCATGTCATGGAAAAAGTGTAATTTTGCACTTTGATAGTCATGACAAATAGTCAAACAGCATAAAACAGAACAATAAATAACAGCAATGGACAAAAACACCGTAATCGGTTTTATTCTGATAGCCTGTGTACTGATTGGTTTCAGTTGGTGGAACCGCCCCAGTGAGGAAGAAATCAAGGCTCAACAGGAGTTGGTAGAGAAAGAAGAGGCCGCCCGCAAGCAAGCCGCGGCACAAAAGAAGGCGGAAGAGGCCAAGAAGACCGCTCAGAAAGCACTGGCTTTGGAGGACAGCACCGCCCTGTTCCACTCAGCCCTGAAGGGCACAGCCAATGACATCGTTTTGAAGAACGACAAACTGGAGCTCACTTTGAGCACCAAGGGTGGCACTTTCACGAAAGCCGTCATCAAAGGTTTTAAGGACCGTGAGGGCAACAGCGACGTAACACTGTTTGCCGGTGATGAACAACAGTTGGACTTCAAGTTGGAAGGCAAGGAAAACAACATCTCCACCCAGGATTTGTATTTCACGGCATCAGCCGTCACTGACAGCACGGTGACGATGACTGCAGATGCAGGCAACGGCCGTAAGATAGAGATGAAGTATCTGCTTGGCCGTGACTACCTGACCCATTTCTCCATGGTGGTTACCGGCATGGAGGGTTTGTTCTCCACCAAGACCAAGACGATGGGTATCAACTGGCGTGAGCGTTGCAGGCAGCAAGAGCGCGGTCATGCCTTTGAAAACCGTTATGCCACTCTTACCTACAAGAAGAAAGGTTCGGGTACCGACTATCTGAATGAGGCCTCAGAGGAGATAGACGAGAAGATAGAGAAGCCTTTGGACTGGGTAGCCTTCAAGACCCAGTTCTTCAGTGCGATGATGATAGCCAAGACCGAATTTGCCGCCAACTCCTCACTCACAAGTATTCCCGAGGACAAGCAGAGCGACTATTTGAAGAAATACAATGCCGATTTGGAGACCACCTTCGACCCCAAGGGTCAGACAGCCACCGAGTTGGAGTTCTTCTTCGGTCCCAACGACTTCCGTCTGCTCAAATCTGTGGAAAAGGAGAGCCGTTTCGGCAAGGACCTGAAGATGGAGCGCCTGGTCTACTTAGGCTGGCCTCTCATCCGATACATCAACCGTTGGTTTACCCTCTATGTGTTTGACTGGTTGACCAAGTTGGGCATCAATATGGGTTTTGTCCTCATTCTCATCACCCTGTTGCTCAAGGCCATCACCTACCCGCTGGTGAAGAAGAGCTATATGAGCAGCGCCAAGATGCGTGTTCTCCGTCCGAAGATAGAGGAGGCCACCAAGCAGTATGACAAGCCAGAGGACCAGATGCAGCGCAGTCAGGCTCAGATGCAGTTGTATAATCAATATGGTGTTAGTCCGTTGAGCGGCTGTCTTCCAGCATTGATTCAGATGCCTATCTGGATTGCCATGTTCAACTTCGTGCCCAATGCCATCCAGTTGCGCGGTGAGAGTTTCCTCTGGATTAAAGACCTCTCCACCTATGACCCGATTTTGGAATGGGGCACCCACATTTGGGGAATCGGCAACCACCTGTCGCTTACCTGTATTCTCTTCTGTGTGGCCAACATTCTGTACTCCTTCATGACTATGCGTCAGCAACGCGACCAGATGGTGGGTGAACAAGCCCAGCAGATGAAATACATGCAATGGATGATGTATGCCATGCCTGTCATGTTCTTCTTCATCTTCAACGACTACTCAGCCGGACTGAATTTCTATTACTTCATCTCACTGTTCTTCAGTGCAGCCATCATGTTCATTCTCCGCAAGACCACCAATGATGAGAAGTTGCTGGCAATCCTGGAAGCCCGTTACCGTGAGAACAAGAACAACCCGAAGAAAAAGACCGGTGGACTGGCAGCCCGCCTTGAAGCCATGCAGCAGCAGCAACAAGAGATGCAGCGCAAGCGTGAGGAGCTGGAGCGCAGAAAACGAGATTTACGAAACCGAAACCAATAACCATGAACAGGACAATGATGGCCGCCGCCCTCGCCTTGACGCTGGCGGTTCCGGCAGTAGCACAACAAAAAGTGAACATCGGTAAAAACAACATCCAACTCAAGAATGACCTGATGACTCCGGAAGCCCTGTGGGCCATGGGCCGCATAGGCAGCTATGCACCTTCGGCAGACGGGAAAAAAGTGGTCTATCAAGTAGGCTACTACAGTGTCAGTGAGAACAGAGGTCATCAGGTGCTGTGCATCATCAACACCGACGGCACAGGTCAACGGCAGCTGACAACAAGTGCAGAGAACGAGAGTGACCCCGCCTGGTTGGGCGACCGCATAGCCTTCCTTACCGGAGGTGAGGTGTGGACGATGGCCAGCGATGGCAGCGACCGCCGCCAGTTGAGCCATACCAACGGAGAAGTCGAGGGTTTCAAGTTCTCCCCTGACGGGCAGCGTGTCATCCTCATCCAGTCCATTCCCTTCGACAAAATCATCCAGAAGCGTCCGTCGGACCTTCCCAAGGCTACCGGCCGTCTGGTCAACGACCTCATGTACCGGCATTGGGACCATTACGTGGAGAGCATCCAGCATCCTTTTGTGGCCCCTGTTACAGAGAGCGGCATCGGCAAAGGCATAGACATCCTTGAGGGAGAGCCTTTTGAGTGTCCTATGGAGCCTTTTGGCGGTATTGAGCAACTGGACTGGAGCAAGGACTCTCGTCAGATAGCCTATACCTGCCGCAAGAAGACCGGCAAAGAGTACTCCATTTCGACCGACAGCGACATCTATCTCTACGACGTGGAGAAGAAGACCACCCGCAATCTCTGCAAATCAGAAGGCTATCAGGCACCAGCCGTGGATGCCACCAAGACCCTGCGCACCCAAAGTGTGAATGCTCCCTCCAACCTGGAGAACAATCCCGGCTACGACCAAAACCCACAGTTTTCGCCCGACGGCAAATACGTGGCATGGCAAAGCATGGCACGCGATGGTTATGAGTCAGACCGCAACCGTCTTTGCATCTACGATTTGGAGAAGGGCACGAAACAATATGTGACCGAAAGTTTTGACTCCGATGTCGACTGTTTCTGCTGGTCAGACACCAAGGAAGCCCAGTTGTATTTCACGGGCGTCTGGCACGGCACCTATAACCTCTATGCCGTAGACAAGAAAGGCAAGGTGACACAAGTGCCAACCGCCACCCCCGACTGCCAGTGGGCCGATTGGGGTTCCATCCAAATGTTGGGTGACGGCAAGCGTCTCGTGGCAGAGCGTCACAACTACATGTCACCCGCCGACCTCTACCTCATCACCCCCAACACGAAAAATCCCAAGAAAATAGTTGTCAGTCAACTCACCCAAGAAAACAAACATATCCTCGACCAACTGGCCAAGGGCCAGGTAGAGCAACGCTGGGTGAAGAGCACCGACGGCAAGGATATGATGTACTGGGTCATCCTGCCTCCCCACTTCGATGCCACCAAGAAATACCCCACCCTGCTGTTCTGCGAGGGAGGTCCACAGAGTCCCGTTTCCCAATTCTGGAGCTATCGTTGGAATTTCATGATAATGGCCTCTCACGGCTATGTCATCATCGCTCCAAACCGCCACGGTTTACCGGGATTCGGCAGTGAGTGGTGTGAGGAAATCAGCGGTGACTGGACAGGCCAATGCATGGAAGACTACCTGACCGCCATAGATGATGCCACCAAGAACCTGCCCTATGTGGACAAGGACCGTCTCGGCGCCGTGGGAGCCAGTTTCGGTGGATTCAGCGTGTATTATCTTGCCGGCCACCACGACAAGCGTTTCAAGTGCTTCATCGCCCACGATGGTGCCTTCAACCTTGAAGCCATGTACACGGAAACCGAGGAGAACTGGTTCTCCAACTGGGAATATGACGATGCCTACTGGAACAAGGACCAGACGTCGAATGCCCGCAAGACCTATGAGAATTCTCCCCACCGCTTCGTCGATAAATGGGACACCCCGATACTCTGTATCCATGGCGAGAAAGACTACCGCATCAACGCCACACAGGGCATGAGTGCCTTCAATGCAGCCCGCATGAAAGGTATCGAGGCTCAGCTGCTGATATTCCCCGATGAAAATCACTGGGTGCTGAAGCCCCAGAACGGCATTCTTTGGCAGCGCACCTATTTCGACTGGCTCAACCGCTGGTTGAAATAATCTTGAGAAACTTGAAAAAACCAGATAAAAAGATATAAAAATGACAGAAACAATCAAGAAATCATTGCGCGACTCGGCCGCCATGCGCTGGACTGCCCTGTTGCTGCTGGCTTTGGCCATGTTCTGTTCCTACATCTTCATGGACATCCTCTCCCCCATCAAGGACCTGATGCTTTCAGAGCGGGGTTGGGACTCCACGGCCTTCGGTACGATGCAGGGAGCAGAGACCTTCCTCAATGTGTTCGTGTTCTTCCTCATTTTCGCCGGCATCATTCTCGACAAGATGGGTGTGCGGTTCACCGCCGTACTCTCGGGCATTGTCATGCTGATTGGTGCGGTAATAAAATGGTATGCGGTGACCGACAGTTTTGCCGGCAGCGGTCTTGAGACATGGTTCACCAACAACCTCAACTACATCCCCTTGTTTGACGAGCTTGGTGTCTCGCCCTTCTATGAGGGCATGCCCGCCTCAGCCAAGTTTGCCGCCATTGGATTCATGATTTTCGGTTGCGGTGTGGAAATGGCCGGCATCACTGTTTCGCGTGGTATCGTGAAATGGTTCAAGGGCCGCGAGATGGCTTTGGCTATGGGTTCGGAGATGGCCTTAGCCCGTCTGGGTGTGGCCACCTGTATGATATTCTCACCCTTCTTCGCCAAGTTGGGCGGTAACATCAGTGTTTCCCGTTCCGTCGCTTTCGGTGTGGTGCTTCTGATGATAGCCCTCATCATGTTCATTGTCTATTTCTTCATGGACAAGAAGTTGGATGCCCAGACAGGTGAGGCAGAAGAGAAAGACGACCCGTTCAAGGTAAGCGATATCGGCCAAATTCTCAGCAGCAGCGGTTTCTGGCTTGTTGCCCTGCTTTGCGTGCTCTATTACTCGGCCATCTTCCCCTTCCAGAAATATGCCGTGAACATGCTTCAGTGCAACCTGACCTTCACGGAGGTAGACCCCAACTCGTTCTGGGCAGGCACCTCGGTGACCATCATCCAGTATCTCATCATGCTGGTAGTTGCCGCAGCAGCCTTTGCCAGCAACTTCACGAAGAACAAGGGCACCAAGACCCTGCTTCAGATATTGGCCGTTGTGGCATTGGTTGTATTCTGCTATATGGGTTATATGCGTCAGTCGGCAGAGACCGTCTTTGCCGTATTCCCCTTGTTGGCAGTAGGTATCACCCCCATCTTAGGCAACTATGTAGACCACAAAGGCAAGGCAGCCTCCATGCTGGTACTCGGTTCGGTGTTGCTGATTGTGTGCCACCTGACCTTTGCCTTCGTTCTACCGATGTTCAAAGGCAATGCCGTGGGCGGTATCATCATCGCCTACCTGACCATCCTGGTGCTTGGTGCTTCATTCTCTCTCGTGCCCGCCTCCTTGTGGCCCAGCGTGCCCAAACTGGTGGATTCCAAAATCATCGGCAGCGCCTATGCCCTGATTTTCTGGATTCAGAACATCGGTCTGTGGCTGTTCCCGCTGCTTATCGGCAAAGTGCTTGACAAGACCAACCCCGACATTGTGGAAGGTCTCAGCAACGGCACGATGACCGCCGACCAGGCCGCTGTGTCGTATGATTACACTGCACCACTTGTGATGCTCGCCTGTCTTGGTGTAGCCGCCCTCATCCTGGGCTTCATTCTGAAGGCCGTGGATAAGAAGAAAGGTCTGGGACTTGAAGAACCCAACATCAAATAAATCATTAAAACATTTTCCGGAGGTCAGCAGTTGCTGAACCTCCGGAAAACTATATACCCGCCATGTCTTCCCCGTTGACCAACACACCGTTACGCCGCTGGACCGTCTTAGTGCTCGTAGCCACTGTCATGATGATGGGCTATGTGTTCTGGGATATAGTCTCTCCTCTGTCCACCACACTGAAGATGCCCCAATCAGAAGGGGGCATGGGGTGGACCGCCTCAGAGTATGGTTTCTATGCCGGCAGTTACAGCATATTCAACATCTTCCTGCTGATGCTCTTCTGGGGAGGCATCATACTTGACAAATGCGGCATCCGTTTCACCGGTTTGTTGGCTACAGGCATGATGCTGCTGGGAGCCGCCATCAATTACTGGGCAGTGGTCACCATCAGTCCTACGGTATACACCGACCTGCCCTTTACCCTGTTTGGACTGATACCACCTCACATCAAGGTACAAGTGCTGGTAGCCTCCTTGGGATTCGGCATTTTCGGCGTGGGATGCGACATTACGGGCATCACCGTGTCGAAAGTGGTCACCAAATGGTTCACCGGTCATGAGTTAGCCTCTGCCATGGGCATCCAGGTGGCCATGGCCCGATTAGGAACAGCAGGAGCCATCAGCATGAGTCCTGTCATCTCCAATGCCTATGGCATCTCAGCCCCCATTCTGACAGGCACCCTCCTTCTTCTCATCGGATTTGTGCTGTTTGTTGCCTATATCCCCATCGACCGCAGAAGTCATCTATCCACTGAACCAGCCGAAACGTCCTCCACATCCACTGAAGAAGAAAGCGATTTCACCTGGCGCGACTTTCTCAAGGTGCTCCAAAATCCCGGGTTCTGGCTCATCGCCATACTCTGCGTGATGTATTATTCCAGCCTGCGCCCCTTCTTGAAATTCGCCACCGACTTGTTGGTCAACAAATATGGTGTGGACCCCATCACCGCCGGACAAACCACCTCTATCCTCCCCTATGGCACCATCATTCTCACCCCTCTTTTCGGAATCGTGTATGACCGTTTCGGGCGCGGTTCTCTATTGATGCTGTTGGGATGCGTGATAGTGACCGTGTGCCACATCGCGCTGGCCATTCCCGGTTTTTCAGGCTCGTGGATGGCAACGGCGGCCATGTTCCTCTATGGTGTGGCCTTTTCGCTGGTGCCATGTGCCATGTGGCCGAGTGTCCCGAAAATTGTACCTTTGAAACAATTAGGCACTGCCTACAGCATCATCTACTTCGTGCAGAACATCGGACTGATGATTGTTCCGATGCTGGTGGGCAATGTGATTGGCGAGCACACCGACTCCAGCGGTCATGTGGACTTCACCATGCCCATGGTTGTTTTCTCGGCCTTAGGCATCGGTTCCGTCATCGTCGCCCTCATTCTGATGTTGGTAGACAAGCGTAAAGGCTATGGTCTGAGCGAAGCCAACATGAAGGGGAAATAGTATGTTAAATAAGTAAAAGAGTCATTATAAAACATTTCCATTTAAGTATGGGAAATGGAAAAATGTTATATTTGCAATCTATTATAACGACTTGATTTACTCATTTAAACCTAATCGAAGATGAAAACGAGAATATTGCTCCTCATGGTGCTATTGTCAGGCCTGACGCTCCAAGCCTGGAGTGCCGACAAGTATGAGCCCAAACTGAGACATGTAACAGTATTCACCAACGGTGCCCAAGTGGAGCGCAGTTTGTCGCTGGACCTGACAGCAGGCGAGCATGTACTGACGTTTACGGGACTCTCACCATATACCGATACCAAAAGCATGCAGGTGAAAGCCCGCGGCAAACTCACCGTACTCGGAATCAATCACCGCAAGGCGCATCCAGACAGTTTGGAACAAACCAAGAAAGTAAAGGCCGCCCAACAACAGTTGAAGGCGGTGACCACCAAAGAAAGTGAGTTGATTGCCCAGCGGGAAGTACTGGAATCACAAATGGAGATGTTGAAGGGCAACTGCTCGGTGGGCAGCCGCACTGTTGCCACCCCTCTTGCCGGCATCAAGGAACTGAACAACTATTATTCACAGGAGATGCTTTCACTGAAGAAGCGTCTGATTTCATTGGATGAAGAAATCAACACCCTGAAGGAGGAAAAGTCACGCCGCCAGGCAACGGTGGACTCCATCGCCCATCTCCACCTGTCGACGGTGACAGAGGTAGACGTGAAAGTATCTGTTCCTAAAGCCACACATGTAGACTTTGACCTCATTTACTATGTCAAGAACGCCGGCTGGTATCCCACTTATGACCTTCGTTCGGAGAGTACGCATAGTCCTGTCCGCCTGTCTTATAAAGCCAACGTCTTTCAAAACACCAAGGAAAACTGGCGCGACGTATCCGTCACACTCTCCTCAGCCAATCCCAATCTCTCAAATATCGCTCCTACACTCCACACCTACTGGTTGGATTACGGCCGTCAGGCACCACGCTACGACCTTTCCAACACAGAGGGTGAAGTCTCGGGTTATGTGACAGATGAATCAGGACATCCGTTGATAGGAGTTTCTGTTATCGTTGTCGGTTCCCATTTGGGCACCGCCACCGACATCAATGGTTTCTATTCCATAGCCATGCCCAAGGACAGCAAGCAGTTGAAATTCGCCTACATCGGCTATAAGGGCGTAACCCTACGTGTCGGTGGTCCCACTCTCAACGTCCAACTCAAGGAAGACGAAGCCATTCTGGAAGAAGTCGCCGTAGTAGGATATGGCACCAAGAAAGGAAATGGTTCCAGAAAGGCTTCTGCCGCCATTGAAGCCCCGATGATGGAGAACATGAAAGCCAGGAAGGTGGAATCGGCACCACAGGAAAGCGAACTCATCAGTGTGTCAGAGCAAAAAGCGCAGTTCGGATATGAATTCGAGATACAGCGCCCGCTCACCCTTCTCTCCGACGGAAAGGTGACTACAACAGAGATTGGTCGTCATGATTTGGCCGCCAACTATGAATACCGCGGTATTCCCCGTGCTGACAAGGA
Source organism: uncultured Prevotellaceae bacterium (assembly GCA_902766505.1). GTDB lineage: Bacteria > Bacteroidota > Bacteroidia > Bacteroidales > Bacteroidaceae > Prevotella. The sequence continues at coordinate 2,556 of CACXDY010000204.1, read as the reverse complement.
AGCCTTCCTTGTGGCAGATGCCACAGGCTGGCAAACATTCAACTTACTTGAAGGAGAGGCCAATGTCTATTTCGACAACTCCTTTGTGGGCAAGACCATCATTGACCCCAACGTAGCCAACGACACCCTTCACTTCTCACTTGGCCGTGACAACAGTATCCGCATCCTGCGCACTAAAGTGGCAGAGCAATCCACCCGCAAGCTGTTGGCCTCCAACCAAGAGCAGAACATGACCTGGCGTATCACAGTAAAGAACACCCGCAATGAGGCTGTCGCCTTGAAAGTAGAGGACCAAGTACCCGTGTCGACCAACTCCAATATCACAGTGAATGTTGAGGAATTGAGCGGTGGTTCGTTGAACCGCGACACAGGTATCGTCAGTTGGAACCTCAACCTGCAACCAAACGAGCAGCGAGACCTTATTCTGCAATACCGCGTGAAATATCCCAAGAACAAACGTCTCGTGATAGAATAATAAGCCTACATCAAAAAACAAAGCATCCACAGAATGAAAGACGCCCATCTACTGCTGCAACAAATCGAGGACTGTGAGTCGCTGATGGAGATTCTTGAGAAACGTCTCAAGGAACTGAAAGAGACGTCAGACAAACTGTCTTTGGAGAATGCAGCGTTGAAAGAAGAGATGATGGAAATGAAACAGAAACTGGAACTTGCCAAAGCCAATGAGCAAGTCACCAATTCTGCCCGTCAAAGACGAGTCACAAAAAAAGCCAAAGACGACCCCAATCAATTATTGCTCCCCTTTGACAACATGTGACCCCGCATCGTTCAGCAAGAGCACATGATCTCATAAAAGACAATAGCAGGGTATGGCCTTAAAACCTTACCCTGCTTTTATATCCTAAAAATTGAAAAAAATCTACTTATAAGGGATTACACATTTTCATCCCAAAGATTATTTTTCTTGGCATCAGCTTCATGCTCACCATTATCCACCCCACCATAAGTCGGGCCTCCTTCACCACCGCCAACGGAACCACTAACGGAACCACTATTTCCAGAAGTCATAATGACGGTTATTGCCTTTGAAGTAACGGTCACCAATTCGGGTTGGATATAAACTCTTTTCATAATCGGAAAAAATAAAAATACTAAATGTGATTCTCTCTCAAATTATCAACGTCTTGGATAGCAACTATGATAATCCCCCCCTCCATAGAATGACATCATGAATCTCACAATGTCAGTTCATCGCTGCAAAAATATGAAAAAAAAGAGAGAAAACGAAACTTTATTCAACATTTTTCAAAAAGACATTAAAATGTTGCTACAAATCCATCAAAAAGCCTGACAAGCAGAGCTTGTCAGGCTATATTTAACGGGATGACCAATGCATCAGCAAACTTTTTCGAGTCTCTTCATCATCACAAACATGAAGATGGCAGAGAGGAGACAGAGGGCGACGAACACGCTCCAAACGGCCCAAAGCGGCATTTTTCCCCAAAGGAGACCACCGACCATGACCAATTGGTTGCCAGCAGCCGTAGCCACGAACCATCCGCCCATCATCATACCCTTGTACTTGGGAGGAGCCACCTTGGAAACGAAAGAGATTCCCATAGGCGAAAGCAGAAGTTCAGCAAAGGTCAACACCAGATAAGTGGAAATCAACAGATTGGGTGTGACGTCCGCCACATGCTGTCCCACCATCTCACCATCGACCATGGCCGTCTGTGGAACGGGCAATCCGATGCAGAAGAATGCCATGATGCAGTAGGCGAAAGCAGCGACGAGCATACCATAAGCGATTTTCCTCGGTGCTGACGGTTCTTTACCCTTCTTCGCCAAGGCGCCAAAGATAGCCATGGAAACAGGAGTAAGTGCCACCACATAGAAAGGATTGAACTGCTGGAAGATAGGAGCATCAACAGCGGTAGAGCCAGGAAGATTGGTGTACTGCCAATAGAGGAATCCCAAAGCGAGCAGGATAACGAATGCGGCAATGCCTCTCTCTTTGTTCGACTTACCCTGGAAGAGGGAGAAGAGTGCGTAGACAATGAAGATAATAGCCACAAGGTTCCACACGTTGAAAGCCATACTCTGCACACCAGAAGAAGACTTGGCCGTGAACTCATTGGCGAAATAGGTCAGAGACAGACCATTCTGGTGGAAGGCCATCCAGAAGAAGACTACCACGGCAAATACCAGACAAAGGGCGATAATGCGGCGCTTGGTTTCCTCGCGAGAGAGTTCTTCCACTGGCGGGACATCACTTTTGGCGGCATCTACCCCCTTGGCGTTTTTCTGTCCTTCAGTATGTCGGAACGTACTTCTGAAAGCATAATAAATGGCAATGGAGAGAATCAGCGAAGCACAAGCCACTGCGAAAGAGAAGTGGTAGGCATCATTTCCGGAATACCCCCAAACGTTTTCGGCATATTCTTTGATTTTTATGGCTGCGGTGGGTGCGAAAAGCGCACCGATGTTGATAGCCATGTAAAAAATGGAGAATCCAGAGTCGCGCTTGTCGCTATAGCGCGGGTCATCATAGAGATTACCCACCATCACTTGGAGGTTGCCCTTGAAGAGTCCTGT